>JALYQE010000328.1 GCA_030855965.1 Verrucomicrobiota bacterium
ACGATTGCGAAGTGATCGAAATCGCCCAGCCGGCGATGGCCTCAGTGTTGCGCGAAGCGCCGGAGTGCGTGAACCAATTGAGCGAGCTGCTTGCGACTCGAAAAATGGAAACCGAAGGCCTGCTCAAAGGTCTGGCGGAGGGCCTGGCGAAGGAACAGACGGCGCGTGAATATCGCGCCAACTTCCTCCGGCGGCTGCGTTCCGTCTTCGAACTGTAGACGTCTCCCTCTGGGAGGCGCGGGCATCGACCCGGCGGAAAGATTTCCAGTGAAGCGTTGCTCGCTCCCGCGCTTCGCATAGCGAAGCGTCTACAAGCGGGCGACAAAGCGGTTGCCACCCCCGCAAAACTTCTTAATGTCCTGCCTTCCTCCTCCGGGACCCACTTATGACTCTATTCGCCTTATCGTTTCTTTCCTCGGGCATCACGATTTCGATGCTCTGCGCTGTCGCGGGCCTGGTCTTCGCGTTCTTCCTCATTCTCGCCGTCAGCAAGGCCTCGCCCGGCAACGCCCGCATGCAGGAAATCGCCGCTGCCATCCAGGAAGGCGCCAAGGCTTATCTCAATCGCCAGGTCATCACCATCAGCGCCATCGCCACGGTGATTTTTGTTCTCCTCTTTCTCTTTATGAAGGACGGGGCTGGCGCCACCGCGGTCGGCTTCCTGATTGGGGCGTTTTGTTCTCTCGTGGCCGGCTATATCGGCATGCGCATCGCGGTCCTGGCGAATGTGCGCACCACGCAGGCGGCCAGCAGCTCGCGCACGAAAGCGCTCCGCGTGGCTTTCAACGGCGGCGCCGTCACCGGTTTGCTTGTGGTCGGTCTCGCTCTCCTCTCGGTCGGAATTTTCTACACCATTGCAGGCAAGATGATCGGACATGAACTGGCCATTCGCAGCCTCATCGGCCTCGCGCTCGGCGCCAGTCTCATCAGTGTCTTCGCCCGACTGGGCGGCGGCATTTACACGAAGGCGGCCGACGTCGGCGCGGACCTCGTGGGTAAAATCGAAAACACCCTCGAGGAAGACGATCCCCGCAACCCGGCGACCATCGCCGACAACGTGGGCGACAACGTCGGCGACTGCGCCGGCATGGCGGCGGACGTCTTCGAGACCTACGCGGTCAGCCTCATCGGCGCCATCCTCATCGGCTCCCTCACGATCGCGAACGAGCCCGCCGCGGTCATTTATCCTTTCGTTCTCGGCGGCATTTCCGTCCTCGGCGCGATCCTCGGCATTCTTTTCGTCAACCTCACGAGCTTGAAACCCGGCTCGGCGCTGATGGGCGCGGTCGGCGCCAGCGCGTTAGTCTCGGCGATTCTGTTCTGGCCCGCCACGCACATGATGTTTCCGAATGGCCTCACCATTTCGGGAGTCGAGCGTTCCTCGACTTCGCTTTATTTCGCCGCACTTGTTGGCCTCGCGCTCACCGGCATCGTGGTCTTGATCACGAACTACTACACTTCTACCGCCTACCGGCCGGTGCGGAAGATCGCCAAAGCCTCCGAGACCGGCCACGCCACCAACATCATCGCCGGTCTCGCCATCGGGCAGCACGCCACCGCGCTCCCGGTCGCGTTCATTGGTCTTTCCATTCTCTTCAGCTTCCACTTCGCCGGGCTCTACGGCATCGCCATCGCCGTCATGAGCATGCTCTCGATGGCCGGCATCATCATCTCGCTCGACGCCTTCGGCCCGATCACGGATAACGCCGGCGGCATCGCGGTCATGAGCGAATTGCCCAAGGAAGTGCGCGACACTACGGACGAGCTCGACGCCGTCGGCAACACCATGAAGGCCGTCACTAAAGGCTACGCCATCGCTTCCGCCGGCCTCGCCGCGCTCGTTCTGTTCGGTTCTTATGTGGAGGAATTGCGCGCGCATTTCCTCGCCTCCGGCCGCGCTTACACCTTTGATTTCTCGCTCAACGATCCCAAGGTCATCATCGGGCTCTTTATCGGCGGCCTCCTCCCTTTCGTCTTCACCGCTTTCAGCATGGACGCGGTGGGCAAGGCCGCGGGCGCTGTCGTGCGCGAAGTGCGCCGGCAGTTGACCGCCAAGCCCGGCATCCTCCGCGGCGAAGACAAACCGGACTACGGCGTTTGCGTCGACATCGTGACCAAGGCCGCGCTCCGCGAAATGATCATTCCCGCGCTCCTGCCCGTCGCCTTCGTTCTCGCCGTGGCGGCGATCAAGCCGCTCGGTCCGGTGGTTCTCGGCGGCATGCTGGTGGGAACCATCGTCACTGGTTTGTTCGTCGCCATCGCCATGACCTCGAGTGGCGGTGCCTGGGATAACGCGAAGAAATACATCGAAGAAGGAAACTTGGGCGGCAAAGGCTCCTTCGCCCACGCCGCTTCCGTCACCGGCGACACCGTTGGCGATCCCTACAAGGATACCGCCGGTCCCGCGATCAATCCCATGATCAAGGTGGTCAACATCGTGGCCATCCTCATCATCCCGATTTTCTTCTAAGTCATGCCTAACGAGGAAACAGCGATGGACGCGCCCGACTTTCAGCTCGTCCCCGCCCCGCAGCGGGAGGTGCCGGCGGTGGCCGACCCGGGCGCGAGTCCGTTCAAGATTGTGGTCGACCCGCAGATGCGCCAGCAGCTGCGGCGGGCGTTGATTGAGTTGATCGATAACCACGACGAATCGCTCGCGGCGCATTATTCCGACGGCCGGCTCGCGCTCGAATCTTACAAGGAATACATCGAGGTTTTTGCCCGCAGTTTGAAGGAGACGATGGAAAGCCGGGAAGGGGTTTCTTATCTGCTGCGCGCGGTCGGGTTCGA
>JALYQE010000278.1 GCA_030855965.1 Verrucomicrobiota bacterium
CGCGTAAGCTTTTTCCCCGCCCTTTTGCGGCTCGAGGAAATAGGGTTTGTAGAAAAATTTGGGATTGATCTGCGCCTGCTCGACGAAATCGGTGATCTCGACCGAGTGCGTCGATTCGATCTGCACCCTCTCGAAATCCTCATCCTTCAGCGTGATCCACTTCCCTTTTTCGTACTCGAAGCCTTTCACGATCTGATCGGAGGGCACTTCCTTTTGATCGACTTCCGCGACCTTCTTGTAGCGGATCGGGCTCAGGTCACTCGCCCGCAATTGCCGGAAACTAATCTTCTCCTCCTTCGTCGCCGGATAGACGGAAACCGGAATGTAAACGAGACCGAAGTTGATGCTGCCTTTCCAGATCGCGCGCATAATCCTTAAACCTGAGCTACTTCCGGGCCATCTGTCAACCCTAACGAACCTGAATCGCGGGCGGACTATCGGCTTGACACGGTCAGCCTCGCGGACCCAAAAAAGGACCATGAAAACACGCAATCTCATCCTCGGTATCGCAGGTTTAGTCATCGCGGCGGGCTGTGCCATGCAGGTCAGAAACGGACAGCCCGACCCGAATACCAAATACATCGTCAAATTCGGAAAGCCGACTCTCCTCACTAGCACAGCGGGATTCACCGCAGCCTTGAAGAATGCAAGTTGGCGAAGGGATATCAACTTCACGCCGCCTCAGGCCAATGATCCCACTTCGGACCATGACGCCTCTCCAATCGCGTCCGCCGTCACCAACACATTGCTGGTGGAACAGGATTCGCAGATTAATCCGAACAGCCAACACGTGACCCAGCGGGTCGGTTTCAATCGCGGACAGGAGAAGAGTCTCGAGGAGCTCTTGAAGTTCGTGAAACAATAAGCACCCGTTAGGCCAAGAGTCTGTGAGCGCGAACCGCCGGAAAACATTCCTCGCGCTCCTCCTGGTGCATCTCACGCTCATTGTCGCGGTCTGCACGCACGATACCCTCTGGCTGCTGAGACGAGGCCTCGTCACCATCCCGCCAGTGCGCGGTTCCCTTTGGGAAGAGCTGGATAAGGTCCCTGCGACGATCCTGGCTGCTGACTCGCATTCGCGAAATCCATGGAAGCGAGCCGTCGCGACTTACACGAACTTCGCGGGCATCGAGCTGGGTTACGGTTATTTCGCGCCGAACATTCCGGCGGCCTCGGCTCTTGTGTTTGAATTCCATTACCCGGATGGCCGGGTTGAGTACGAGACACCGAAACTGCAGGGGGCTGCGGGGCAGTTCCGCGTCTCGACCCTGGTGGGACAAATCGGCCAGACTGACTACGAGCGCTGGCGCGTCGCTTTGATAAAGCTTCTCGCTGGCTCAGCCTGGCAGCATCGTCCAGAGGCGGTGTCGCTGCGCGCTTTCTTTGGCACGATTAGTCCACCGACGATCGCCGAGTATCGTTCTGGCAAACGAGAGCGAACCTTTACCTGTCTCTCCGTCTACGAATTTCGCCGGAAGACTTCCGTCGGCGAAAACCATATCCTATGACAGGGCACGGCCGGGCGACCGAGTTTTTCTTTCCAGCGGAGTCAGATCGCTGGCTGAGCGCGTTCCGCATCGGTCTTGGCGTCGTGGTGGTTTCGTACGCCTGGCCTCTGCGGACGGATTGGAACGATCTTTATGCCGCGACAGGCAGAGGGCTTGTCAGCCGGGAGTTGTTTGAAGCTCTCGTCTACAACCAAAGTCCGTTTATTCCGAAGCTAGGCTGGTTAGTCTGGGGTAGCGGGCGATTCGGACTGACGGAGGAGTTCGCCTTATCGCTCGCCTGGCTTTTGTTGCTGGCCGCGGGGGTATGCTTGGTCATCGGTCTCTTTACACGCTCGGCCGCGATCGTGGCCTGGTTTCTGCAACTGGCGGCCGCCAAGACGGGCGGTCTTTTCAGTTATGGCGCGGATAACTTTATCACCATTGGACTCTTCTATCTCATGATTGCGCCGCATCCGGACAGGTGGTCATGGGATTGGCTGAGAGATCGTCCCCGCTTGCCGGATTTAAATCGATTAGGGTTTCATCGACGGGTCCTACAGATTCACCTCTGTCTTATCTACTTTTTTAGTGGACTGACGAAATGCCTGGGCGCTGGCTGGTGGGATGGTGAGAACTTATGGCGTGCCCTGACCTCGCCGCCTTTCGATCAACTTCCGATAGCGATCGTAGCTTCGTTCAGCCCGCTTCTTCCGGCGTTGGGAGTATTTATTTGCCTCCTGGAGATAGGCTATGCGTTCCTTATCTGGCCAAACTGGTCGCGCCGCGCTGTCTTGGCCTGCGCCTGCGCGATGCACCTGGCGATTGCGCTGCTCATGGGGATGTATCTCTTCGGAGTCATCATGCTCGTCTTAAACGTCGCCGCATTCGGCGTGGACGGTCCGTGGCGGCGGACCGCAGTCGAAGCCTCCCGGGCGCCTCCTGATGCGGGAGGTCTGCAAATCGCTCGACAAAAGGCGCGGCAATGACGAACTTTGCGACGGCTTGGAAGGAGGCGCAGCGTTGCGATGTCCCCGGAGGAGCAAAAACTAGAACCCGAGATCGCCCACATCCTGTCGATCGACGTCGTTGGGTATTCGAAGCTTCTGGTTAACGAACAGATCGAGCTCCTGAATGAGTTAAAGCGCATCGTTCGCGAAACCCGCTGCGCGTGCGCGGCGGAAGACGAAGGGCAACTCATCCGGCTGCCGACAGGTGACGGGATGGTGTTGCTATTTTTCCGCAGCCCGGAAGAGCCTTTGCATTGCGCGGTCGAGATCACCGAGGCTTTACAGGCGCGCCCGCAAATTCAGGTGCGGATGGGTCTGCATAGCGGACCGGTGAACAAAATCGAAGACGTGAATGACCGGCTGAATGTGGCGGGCGCTGGGATCAACGTCGCGCAACGGGTCCTGGACTCTGGCGACGCCGGCCACATCCTTCTTTCAAAACGCCTGGCCGACGACCTGGCCGAATACAGCCATTGGCATCCGCACCTGCACGATCTCGGCGAATGCGTGGTCAAGCATGGTTTCAGGCTTCATCTGGTGAACTTTTACAACGGATCGGTCGGCAGTCCCGAGCGCCCTCTTCGCTTACAAGAAGCCGACAGCGCCACGGCGGCTCTCGGCCAAAAGGCGGTGAGCGCTCGCCGGAAATACCGGTGGCTTGTTGGCCTGGCGCTTCTCTTCCTCGTCGCGGCAGTCGGTAGCGTTGTTGCGCTTCGTCTGGGACTAAAGATCGCGCCGACACTCCCGGAGAAGAGCGTGGCGGTGTTGCCTTTTGAAAACTGGAGCGCCGAAGCAAAGGACCCTTATTTTGCCGAAGGCATGCAGGGCGAAATCCTGACGCTGCTGATGAAGGTGCGCGACCTCAAAGTGATCAGCCGCACTTCAGTGATGAAATATCGGGACGTGGCGCACCTCGATCTCAAGGAGGTCGCCGCCGAGTTGGGAGTCAGATATTTTCTCCAGGGAAGTGTGCAGCGCGCCGGGGCGCAGGTGCGGGTCGCGTCTCAGCTGGTAGATGGCCTTACCGGCGCCCAGTTATGGGCTAACAGTTACGATCGCGACGTGGCCGATGTCTTCAAGATCCAGACTGAGATCGCGGAGAACATTGTCACTCAGCTCGAAGCCAAGTTTACCCCGGAAGAAAAGGCCGCGATCGAAGAGCGGCCGACCAACGACGTCATTGCCTACGATCTCTACCTCCGCGGCAAGGCTCTCCTGGCCCGTGTCGCCTTCGAATCGAGTCGCACGGATGAGCTGGCCGAGGCGGCTCAGCTTTTCCAGGAAGCGACGGCGCGAGATCCTGCTTTCTATCTCGCTTACTGCGAACTGGCCAACGCTCACGGACAGACCTGGTTTTACTCGATCGATCCAACGCCGGAACGCCTTGCCATGGCCCGGAGCGCGATCGATGCGGCCGTCCGCTTGCGACCGGATGCCGGCGAGACGCATCTCGCATCCGCGCAATATTACTACTTTAATCGCGAGTATGACCGGTCCCTCAAGGAACTGATGCAGGCTCAGCAGAAGTTACCCAACGATCCACTTCCGACTCTGTATCTGGGTTACATCGAGCGACGGCAGGGGGATTGGGTCAGCTCGACGGAACACCTGGAGCAAGCGCTGGAGCTGGACCCTCGCAACCTGGTTTTTCTCAAGCAACTCGCGCATAGCTATAGCCTGCTTCATCGCTATCCAGACGTGCGCCGAATCCTTGATCGAGCCCGGGCGATTGCGCCGGATGATCCGGCGCTCAAGGTTCATCGCGCGGCGGTGGAGTTTGATGCGCTGGGAGAGACTCAGCCGCTGCGCGCTGCCGTCGACGCCGTCCTGGCGAAGGACCCCGCGGCCGGGACGACGATCGCTGATTTGTGGTACCAGCTCTCACTCTGTGAACGCGATCCGGATTCCGCCAGCCGTGCCTTGGCCGCGATGAAACCCTCCGGCGCGCACGAAGAGGGCGTGCCCTACCCGAAGACGTGGTGCGAAGGGGTCATCGCACGTCTGAGGGATGACCCGGAAGCGGCGCGGATCGCCTTCACCGAGGCGCGGGCGGAGGTGGCGCGGAAGGTGGAGGCACAGCCGAATTTTGCCCAGGGTCTCTCCGCGCTCGGGATGGTGGACGCGGCTCTCGGCGATAAGGAAAATGCGCTCCGCGAAGGCCAAAGCGCGGTGGAGCTGCTGCCTACGGGCAAGGATGCGGTCGTCGGCCCTATCCTCCTGACAAACCTGGCTACGATTCAGGCTTGGACCGGAGAGAAGGCCGCGGCTCTCGAGACACTCAAGGCGGTGACAGACAAGCCGAGCTATCTCAGTTACGGCATGCTTCTCCGGCACCCAGCCTGGGCTTCGCTGCGGGATGAGCCCGGCTTCCAGGAAATCCTGGCCCGTCTTGCGCCCCCGAAATCCTGAAGCGCTCTTTCGGCTTCCCGGTTCTGTTCCTTGCCTGAATCGCACAAGTGTGATTGATCAACTGCATCGTGCAGGTATTGGCGGACCCGAAACTGAAGATCGTTGTGCTCGGAGCCGGGGGAAGGCTCGGGGCGGCGTTGGCGCGGGAATTCGCTTCGCTGCATGAGGTCACCGGGTTTGCCCGTGCCCAGCTCGACCTCGCGCAAGTGGAGCAACTGCGCGCGACCCTCGCTCCGCTGCCCTTCGATGTCCTGATCAATGCCGCTGCCCTAACGAATGTGGATTACTGCGAGGATCATCGCGACGAGGCGATGCGTTTGAACGCAGAGGCGCCGCGGGTCCTGGCGGAGATTTGCCGCGCCCACGGCCGCCGCTTCATCCATGTCAGCACCGATTATGTTTTCGATGGCGCCAAGCGCTCGCCCTACACCGAAGACGACCCGGCGGAACCGATCAGCGTTTACGGCGAGTCGAAGCGGGCCGGGGAGGTGCAGGTGCTGGAGGCCGATGAGCGCGCGCTCGTCATCCGGGTCTCGTGGGTCTTCGGGCCGGACCGGCCAAGTTTCGTCGACGCCATCCTGAAGAAAGCCCGGACCGAAGACCAGGTCGCGGCCGTGGCGGATAAATTTTCCACCCCCACTTACACGCCCGATATCGCCGCGATGCTGCGGCCCTTGCTCGGGTCCGCGGCAGCGGGGGGGATTCTGCACCTCGCGAATCGCGGGGAATGCAGCTGGCAGGAATACGCGCAATGGGCGCTGGATTGCTGCCACCGGCTTGGCCTGCCGATGCGGGCGCGATCGGTCGGCGCGCTGTCGTTAGGGGAGATGACGAACTTCGTCGCGCGCCGTCCCGTCTACACCGTCCTCGGGACGGAAAAATATGAGCGATTGACCGGCACACCTCCGCGCGACTGGCGGGCGGCGGTGGCGGACTACGTCGGCGCGCACTATCGTTAGGCCGGGAAGACCGGGCGGCGCCCCGGGGCGCGATTGACAAGTGCACGAGGCTGGCGTTTGATCGCGCCGAGATGATGAAGATCCTTGCCGTCCTTGCCCTCGCCTTTGGGGGCTCCCTCCCGGCTGCTTGGGCCTCGGGTGAGCAGCCCGTTCCGATGACGCCGATCCAGGAGACCGCGGGCAACTTCAGCCGCGGTTCCCATGAATTCCAGAACGTGACCGGCGCCTACTTCTATTTCACCACGACCGAGAACGACCGGCCGTCGATCGACTTCGCGCTCAACAGCACCCGTTTCGGAGTCATGCTGAACGATCCCCGGGAGATGGGACTCCTCTCGGGCAACTTTGAGTTCATGGGCGAACTCTTTGGCGGCGGCGTTTTCCAGGGCCCGGGCAACGTCTTGACCGGAGCGACCCTCATCTTTCGCTACAATTTCGTGCAACCCCGCGCCCGCCTCATTCCCTATCTCCAGATCGGAGCCGGCGGCGTTTACACCGATATCGGTGAGCGGGAATCGCGCGGATTGATCAGCCTGCCGGTCGAGTTCAACCTCCAGGGCATCGGCGGGACGCGCCTGATGTTGAACGATCGCTGGTCGCTCGTGATCGAGGGCGTCTACCGCCACATCTCGAATGCCGAGATCAAGAAGCCGAATCACGGGATTGATTCCGTTGGCGGAAACGTCGGTTTCGGCTTCTTCTTCTAAACCAGCATCATGAGAATCTCCGTCACGCTCGCTTCACTCGCTCTCGTCCTCGCTCTCGCCGGTCCGGCCCGCGCCGCCCTCACCTGGGAAAAGACGACCGCCGAGCTGAACCCCGGCTTGTCCGACAAGACCGCGGTGGCGCATTTCAAATACAAGAACACGGGCGACAAGCCGGTGAAGATCGTGTCCGTCGACGCCTCCTGCGGCTGCACCACCGCGGCGCTGGAGAAAAACGAGGTCGCGCCTAACGAAAGCGGCGAGATCACCGCGACCTTCACGATCGGGGACCGGTCCGGGGTCCAGACCAAGACGATCACGGTCCGGACCGACGCCGAGCCCGGCGAGGCCACCATTCTCAAGCTCACCGCCAACATTCCGCGGCTGCTCGAGATCCAGCCGGTGTTTGTCTATTGGGCGCCTAACGATGAGCTGAAGCCAAAGACGATCACGGCGACGGTCGGCGGGGACTTTCCGGTGGCGAAATTGAACGTGACCTCGACCGACAAATCGATCACGACCGAAGTCGTGCGGGACGAGAAGAGGAAGGAATTCAAGATCGTCATCACGCCGCAGGAAGCGGGCCGGCCAATTAACGCCTCGCTCAAGATCGAGTCCGATTACCCGAAGGACGCCCCGAAGAGCTACTACGCCAATGTGCGTGTCGATAGCCGGGCGGTCATGCCGCCGAAATAGCGCGTGCGCCCTTCATTCGTCCGCCAGGTCCTCCTGCTCCTCGGGCTGGCCTTTCTCCCCGCCATCGGGCAGGCCGTTTATTATCGCAATACCGTCTCATGGCACCATCCGCCGGTGGATTCCGCCCTTGTCAGCGTGGCCGAGGCGAAGAGCTGGGGCGACTCCGTCATCTGGGTCGATGCCCGCCCGGAGGCGGAATTCGCCCGCGCCCACATTCCGGGAGCGCTGCTGCTGAATGAAGACGATTGGGATGCGCAGCTCCGCACCTTTCTCACCGCCTGGTCGCCGGAGCGGAAGATCGTCGTCTATTGCAGCGCGCTGAGTTGCAGCGCGAGCCACGCGGTGGCGGAGCGATTGCGCAAGGAAGCCGGGTTGGAGAACGTCCACGTGCTGGAGGGAGGCTGGGAGGCATGGCAAAAACCTTGACCCCGTCGCCCGCGCGGAAGCGCTCCTGGTTGATCGTTAGGCGCATCCTCGCCGTCGTGGCCGGGGCGGTTTTTGTTTACGCCGGCGCCCTGAAAGTGCGCGACCCCCTCGAGTTTGCGAACGACATCGGTAATTATCATCTCCTGCCCTGGTCGATCGGCGTGCGCCTCGCCTTTTATCTCCCGTGGCTGGAAATCCTGGCCGGCCTCGCCCTCATTTTCCACCGGCTGTTTTCCGGGGCGCTCGCCATCACCGGCGCGCTCATGCTCGGCTTTATCGGGGCCACCATCTGGGCGAAGGGGCAGGGGATCAATGTCGCCTGCGGTTGCTTCGGCGCCGCCAGCGGCAACCTCACTTTCACTTCCCATCTCGCCCTCAACGGCTCCATCCTCGCTCTCCTGGCGATTCTTTGGTTCACGCGCGGCCGGACGGGAGCGGCCGCATAGGTTTTTTGCCCGGCTAACGAACGGACCCGTCCTGCGGAGCACCCGCGCACGAATTGGCAGTGCATGGCAACTTCCACGCTCTACGTCAAACGCGGCTGCCCTTACTGCACAGCCGCGACCAATTACCTCGACCAGCATCACATCCCCTACACGGCGGTGGAAGTGCGCGGCGATCCCGCGCAGATGCAGGCGCTGCGGGAGGTTTCCGGCCAGACCAAGACCCCGACTCTCGTCTGGGATGGCGATGTCCTGGCCAATTTCGGGACGGACGAGCTCGAGCCCTTTGTCCGCGCGCACGCCGCGGCCTGACGGTTACTTTATTGCCCTAACGAGAAGGCTCTGCAACTCCGACGAAGCGTCGAGTTCCACGTCCGCCACCCGGAATGGCCGGCCCGCGGTCTCGCCGTCGTTCCGGACCAGGACTGGTCGTCGAATTGCCTTGAGCAGGAGCGCGGCGACTTCGAACCCGACCGATAGCTCCACTGAGGAGAGCTCGAAATGCGCGGTCAGCCGCACCCGCATTGCGCCCTCCGGCGGCGCAGCGAGTTGCAACTTGGGATCCGCCGGGCTCTGGCCGAAACGGCTCATCGCGACCGGAAAGGAAGAACTTGGGACTGGGAGTTGCGGTGGCTGGCGGGTTGGCACCAGGCGGAGCATCTCGATTTGCCCGTCGCCTCCGAGCTCGATCCTGCCCAGACGAAATCCGCTCTCCAGCGGCACTCCGTTCAGTTCCGTTTTCGCGCCCATCTTGACGGAAACGATGCGATCGAAGGGCTGCATCCGCGCGGTCTCCATTTCAAATGAGGAGGTGAACTGCATGGCGACGATCTTGAGCGAGAGCGTCACGCTCAGTTCGGTCGGGGTCACGGTGACTCCGGCTGGCGAAGGGCTCGCCGGTGGAGCTTGCGGCGGAGGTGCGGGCACGACGATTTCCGGGGCGGCGGGCGGCGGGGATTTCGGCGGTGTGCTTACGACCGGCGGGACTGGCGTCGGCGACGGTGGCGGTGGCGGTGGCGGCGAGGGAGGAGGCGCGACAGGCGGCGCGGGTTCGGCGGCGGCGGCGACTTTGTCGCCGGGGCCGTTAGGCGAGACCGGCGCGGGCTCTTCGACCGGAGGAGGGGAAGCAGGCGGAGCTGGCGGAGCCGTTTCGCGCCGGCTCGCCGGCGGGAGCGGCCCCGCGGCGAGGAGCTTCTCGACCGCGATGATCAGCGCGCCCGAGAGAAACGGCTTCGGCATCGCCATCGCCACGTTCTCATATTGTTCCGCCGTCTTGGTTAATTCGGTCAGGTGCCCGGACATCATCAGCACCGGGATACGTGCCGTGACCGGATTTTCGAGCAGGGCGCGGCAGATTTTGTCGCCGGTTGTATCCGTTAGGCTATAATCGAGCAGGATCAGGTCGGGTCGCTCGCTCGCCGCCAACTGCAGGCCTTCTGCGCCGGTCGGAGCGGTCAGGATCTGGAAATTCTGGTCGGCGGTCGCGAGGACGTCGGCGACGAAAATGAGAAGCATTTCGGTGTCGTCGATGACGAGAATTTTCTTCCCTTTCTTCGCCGGCGGCCGCCGGGGCGGCGGAGCGACGGCGGGCATCCTTCGGCGCCGGAGGCTCTCCATTTTGCGGATGATGCCGAGCAGGACGACCCGCCAATCGATGTCGATCGTGCGCGGCACGTCGCCCGGCAACTCCGCTTCGGTGAGGAGCGCGCCGGTCCAGCGCACCATTTCCTCCAGGGCCGGCAGGCCCGTCACCGAGTCCGCGGCGGCGTGAGAGATCTGACCCTTCTGGAAATGAATCTCGCCGACTTTGCCGTCCTCGCTCTCCACCCGGACGAGCGCGGTGCCTCCAGCGAGGCATTTCAGCTCGAGCAGGTCGATGACTTGCAGGTCGCGCAGGGTGCCGCGCAATCCCGGGATCGGGAGCACGGCCCAGGGCCCGAGTAACGCCTGCACCGCCGCGCCAAACTCCGCCAGGTCGAATGGTTTCTCGATGAACTGGATTGCGCTGCCGGTGCCGCGCTCGGAGCGGAGCTCGCGCGAGGTTCCAGCCGCGATCACCAGTGCGCGCGCCTCGGGATAATGCGCCTTGAGTTGATTGAAAAACTCGATCTCCCCGCTCGGCGGCGGATCGAGATCGAGGACGAAAAGCTCGGGGCGCATCGTCGCCGCGATCGTCTCCGCTTCCTCAAAGCCATGCGCCACCTGCACCTCGTGCAGGGGCGCAAACTTTTGCAGGGCGACGGAAATCGCCACCCTCAGCGCACTGTATTCTTCCACGAGAAGAATGCCGCGCGGGGGGTTTTGCGAAGCTGAAGTTGGAGGGTTGTCAGGCACGTTAGGCAGAAGTAGGGCGCCCGAGGATAGGAGAAGTCGTGCCCATGTCAAAGCACCGCCATTGCAAGTTGCGTGCCCCGAACGTCGTTAGGTAGGGGAAAAGACCCGTCTTATTCGTAGCGCAGGGCTTCGATCGGGTCGAGCGACGCCGCCCGGTAGGCCGGGTAAAAACCGAAGCCGATCCCGATCGCCGAGCACACCACCAGCCCGGCGATGGCCCAGCCCACCGGGAAAATCAGGCTCACCTCCAGCCAGAGCGCGAGCAGGTCGCCGCCCAGCACCCCGAGAAAAATCCCCAAAATCCCGCCCACTTCCGAGATGAAGACCGCTTCCGCCAGGAATTGCCGCAGGATGTCGCGATTCCGCGCCCCGATCGATTTGCGGATCCCGATCTCCTTTGTCCGCTCCGTCACGCTCACGAGCATGATGTTCATGATCCCGATCCCGGCCGCGAGGAGCGCGATGGTGCTGATGACAAAGGCCCCGATCCGGACCACCCCCGCGATGGAGACAAAGGCGCTCTTGAGCGAGTCGTTCGTGTAAATCTCGAAGTCGTTAGCCTCTTCCGCGCTCAGCCCGCGCGCGATCCGCATCGCGCCGACCCCGCGGTCGAAGGTCCGGCTGTAATCCATTTGCGAAAACGATTGGGTCGCGATGTTAATCGTGCGATTGGCCGAGCCGAAGTCCTCGAAGAAGCGGGTAAGTGGCAGGACGACAATATCGTCCTGGCTTTGCCCGAAAGCAGTGCCGCGGGTGCCGAGGACGCCGATGATGGTGTAGGTATGCCCGCTCAGCTTCATGACCCGGCCGATGGGCGACTCATGCGGGAAAAGACGCTCCTCGATCGCGTGGCCCACGACCGCGACCCGGCGGCTCAAGGCGACGTCTTCTTCGTTTAAGTTGCGTCCATAACCGAGAGTATAGGCGTTGGCGGCAAGGAAGCTCTTGTTCGTGCCGACCACCTCCAAGCTCGGCGTCGTCTTGACCCCGTTGTAGACGGCCTGTTTGCCGCCCGCGAAAACCTTGAGGCAGACTTCGGCCGCGATTCCTTCCATCAAGTCGGCGTAGCGTTGCGCCTCCCGATAATTGATATCGTGGCGATTCTCGAATTTCTCCGAGCCTCTTCCGCCGGCGTTCACCGTCACGGGATATTTCGCGAATTGAAAGATGTTCGAGCCAAAAAGCGTCAGGCCAGTCTCGATCGAAGCCTGCATCGCACCGATTGCGGTCATGACCGAGATGACGGAGAAGACCCCGATCGTGATCCCGAGCATGGTCAGGGCGGAGCGGAGCTTATTCGCGCCGACCGAAGCCAGAGCCATCGTTAGGATTTCGCGGAACTGCATGGGAAATTACGAATGTCGAATATCGAAATGCGAAAGAATTTCGAAAAGGGAAAATTCAAAACTCGAAACCGACTACTGCTCACATTTCCTGACGATCGCGCCGAAAATCTTCATCAATTCATCGGATTCCCCCAGGAGGCGCCCGTGTCCTGCTGCGAGCCGCGCATCGAAATCCATCAGTCCCAGCCAATAGCGACATTCCTTGGCTTCCCGGCGGCAGGTTCTGATTTTCATGAGGAAATCCTTCTTTCCCAGCGCCTCGTTAGCTTCGATATAATTGGCTCCGATAGAACCAGACGCTCTGACCAACTGCTTAACGTCTTCAATGTTGGCGATCGTTTTCTCTACGTTTTTGACGAAAGCTCGAACGTCTTTTGCGAAAGCAAACGTCCGATCTTCCAGATCGTAGCGTTTCGGATTTTCATCATTGGTCATTCGAATTTGTTTCGGATTTCGATATTCGGATTTCGATCTCACTCATAACGCAACGCCGTCACCGGATCGAGCCGCGAGGCCGTCCACGCCGGTGCGATCCCCGAGACCAGCCCGGTCAACACCGACACAATCATGCTCGCGATCACCAGCCCAAACGAAAAGCTGATCGGGAACGAGGGAAACGCCTTCGCCATTCCGAAACACATCAGGTAGGCCACCGCCAGGCCGATCAGCCCGCCGACCAGGCAGAGCGCCGTCGATTCGATCAGGAACTGCAACAAAATCGTTCGCCGACGCGCGCCCAAGGCTTTCCGCGTCCCAATCTCTTTCGTCCGCTCTTTCACGCTCACGAATGTGATGTTCATGATCCCGATCGCGCCGACGAAAAGCGAGAGGCCGGTGATAAAAAGCCCCGCGATCGCGATCGTTGCCTTCACCCCATCGAGCGTGCTCTTGAAGGCTTGTTGCTCGTTCACGCTGAAATCGTCGCGCTTTTCCGGCGGGAGTGAGCGCAGGCGGCGCATGATCCCGGTGAGCTCTTCGCGCGCGTCAGCCAGGTGCGATTTGTCGCGCACTTTCACCCGCACATCCGCTTCGCTTTTTGCGCTGAAATATTTTTTGAAAGCCGGCAGCGGAATGATCACGATCGAGTCGAGACTGAAAAGCCCGAGAAAGGAGCCCTGGCGGGTCAGCGTCCCGATCACTTTGAAGGCGTGTCCATTAATCAGAATCTTCTTGTCGAGCGCGGACCGACCGGCGAAGAGCGCGTCCGCCACGTCGTAGCCCACGACGCAATCTTCTGCGCCGCCGCGCGATTCCATCTCGTTAAAGAAACGGCCTTCGCTGCAATCGACCGTGGAGATCTGGGTGTAATCGGTCGTCGTGCCGAGGATGAAGACATTCTCCACCGTGTTCTCGCCTGCTTTTACTTTGCGCAGAAGACTCATCGTCGGGACGGCGATCGAGAGGTTGCTGTTCGGGCTCGCGGCGATCGTGCGATTGATTTTGTCGGCGTATTCGGTTCGGATTTTCGGACGGCCGCGGTAGTTCCACCAATCGTTCATCCGCGTCCAGGGCCGTTGCGAGACATAGAGAACGTCGTCACCGATGATGGCCATGCTCTTGTCGAACCCGGTCGAGATGCCGTTGATCGCGGTGCCCATCAACGTCACCGCCACGATACCGATGATGACCCCGAGCGCGGTCAGCATGGAGCGGGTCTTGTTCGCGACCATCTGCGCGGCGGCGATCTTCCAGCTCTCGGTCAGTTCGTAAAGGAAACGCTTCATCGCGGCACTTGGAAAATTAACCGCCGAGGAGGCCGAGAGCGCAGAGGTTGGAAGAAGAAATGTTTTTCAAAGTCTCTGCGCACTCTGCGTCCTCTGTGGTTAACCCACCGGGATTGGTTCTTTCGCGGTAACAGCAGTCACCTTATCGCTCTCGACCACGCCATCTCGCAGGTGCACCGCCCGCCGCGCGTGGCGCGCGATATCCGCCTCATGCGTCACGACGATGACGGTGTTGCCCTGCTGATAAAGGCTCTCAAAAAGAATCATGATCTCTTCGCCGGTCTTGGAATCGAGATTCCCGGTCGGCTCATCCGCCAGGATGATGGAGGGGTTGTTGACCAGCGCGCGCGCGATCGCGACCCGCTGGCGTTGTCCGCCCGACAACTCGTTAGGCTTGTGCGTCAACCGGTCGCCCAGGCCGACACTCGTCAGGGCCTGCGCCGCTCGTTCCTCGCGTTCCGCCGGATCGATCCCGGCATAGATCAACGGCAGCTCGACATTGCGCAGGCTGGTGGAGCGGGGGAGGAGATTGAAGGTCTGGAAAACGAAACCGATCTCGCGATTGCGGATCGTGGCCAATTCATCGCCATCCATCTCCGAGACATTCTTGCCGTTAAATTCATAGCGGCCCGAGCTCGGCGTATCGAGACAGCCGAGCATGTTCATGAGGGTCGACTTCCCGCTCCCGCTCGGCCCCATGATCGCGAGATATTCGTTGCGATGAATCTGCAGCGTCACCCCGCGCAGCGCATGAATGGTCTCTTCTCCCATCACGTATTCCTTCGTGATGTTCTCGATGTCGATGACAAGGGGCCCGGGGGCTCGCGTCACGGTGGAAGGATTCATTTTTTAACCGCAGAGAACGCAGAGGCCGCAGAGAGTCCGCTGAAACAATTGCATACCTCTGCGTTCTCTGCGTCCTCTGCGGTTAAACCCATCACTTCTTCTTCTCTGCCTTCTCCATCTCTACCTTCGCGCCGTCTTTCAGTTTGCGGCTGATTGCGCTGTAGCTGCCCGAGATCACTTCATCGCCCGACTTTACGCCGCTCTTGATTTCAATGTTGGCGTCATCCGCGATCCCGGTTGTGACCTCGACCAGCTTCGCTTCGCTCCCGGTTTTCAGGAACACCACCTTGCGCAGCTTTTCACGCTCGGCTTTTTCCGCCGCTTTCGCCAGGCGCACGTTTTCCACCTCGGCGGCGTTGTCGGCTTTGTCCTTTGCCTCGGTCGCTTCCTTTTTCTTTTCGATCTCTTCCGGGCTCAGGTTGCTATCGCCGGTCCGGATCGTGACGCTCTGGATCGGGACCGAGACGACATCCTTCACCATGTCGGTCTGGATATCGGCCGTGCAGCTCAATCCCGGTCGCAACCGCATGTCATGTCCCTCGAGCCGGATTTTCACTTCGAAATTTGTCACCTCTTCCTGCGTGCCGGTGCCGGTCGTCTTGCCGGTGTTGGCGATCTGTTCCACCACGCCGTTGAATTTCCGGTCGCCATAGGCATCGATCGAGACCTTCGCGGAATCGCCGATCTTCACGTGCACGACGTCGTTCTCGTTCACGTCCACCACCGCCTGCATGTGGTTGAGGTCGGCCACCCGCATCACCTCGGTGCCGGCAAATTGATTCGTCGCCACCACCCGCTCGCCGAGCTTGCTGTTGAGCACCGTCACCACCCCGTCGAGGGGCGAATAAATCGTCGTCTTGGAAAGTTGATCGCGCGCCTGGCTCGAGCTCGCCTTTGCCCCCTCGATGCTGTGCAGGCCCGATTCATACATCGACTTCGCCGCGTCGAAGGTCGTCTGCGCGCCGAGCATCTCCGTCTGCGAGATCAGCTTCTTGTGATAAAGATCTTTCGCCTGCGCGAGGTCCTGCTCGGCTTTTTGCACCGCGGCCTGTTGCTGGCCGCTGACCGATTCCGCGGTACTGATCGCCGCCTGCTGTTGCTCGAGTTGCGCCTTGTAAGAATCCGGCCGGATTTTCATCAACAGCTCGCCCTTTTTCACTTCCTTCCCGTCCACCATCGGCAGCTCGATAATTTCGCCCGCCACTTCCGGCGAGATCTTCACTTCGGTTTCCGGCTGCACCTTGCCTGTGGCCGAAACCGTCTCGACGATCGTGCGCCGCGCCGCCTTTTCCGTCGTCACCGCGATCGGCTTTTCGCGTTTGCCCGAGATGACCGAGCTGATGATGAGGAGCAAAATCACTCCCACGATGCCGAGCACGATGTAGAGCTTGCGGCGGGACTTTCGTTTCCGGCGAACGGCGGGTGCCGGGGTGGCTGCTTGATGCATAACAGGTTGGCTAATGAGAGAGAATTAACGGCGTCTTAGACCAATGCAAACATTTCGCGTTCAGACTTCGGCGGCGGTTTCGAGAGCCGGGAGAAGTTAACCGCAGAGGACGCCGAGGTCACAGAGATTTTGGTTCTTTGTCTCCTCCTCTGCGTCCTCTGCGATCTCTGCGGTTAATCAGCCACCAGCGCCGGTGGAAAGCGCGCGTGGATCTGCGCGACCGCCCAGCGTGCATGCTCCGCGATCAGCGTCTCCTCATCGCGCGCCGCTGCCACCAGCGACGGCAGATCTTCCGCCGTGCCGACATTCCCGAGCGCCACGCAAACGTTGCGCAGAAACCCGCGCCGTTTGATCCGCTTGATCGGCGACCCGCGAAAGAACGCGCGAAACTGCTCCTCATCGACTGTGAGAAAATCGCGCAACGTCATCTGCGCCACCGCCGGCCGCGCCGCGAAAGCGCTTTCCCGCGACACCTGGGCGAAGCGATTCCACGGGCAGGCATCGAGACAATCGTCGCAGCCGTAAATGCGATCGCCGATGAGCGGGCGCAATTCCAGCGGGATGCTCCCTTTCAACTCAATCGTGAGATATGAAATGCAGCGCCGGGCGTCGAGCTGGTGCGGCGCCGTGATCGCGCCTGTCGGGCAGGCCTCGATACAGCGGGTGCAAGTGCCGCAGCGCGCCACCTGCGGCGGATCGACCGGGAGCTCGAGCGTGGTCAGGATCTCCGCGAGGAAAAACCAAGTCCCGAGCTGGGGATTGAGCAGCATCGTGCTCTTGCCGTGCCAGCCGATTCCCGCCTCTGCCGCAAAGTCGCGTTCCAGGATCGGACCGGTATCGACGTAGACCTTCTGCCGCCCACCCGCTTCTGTTAGGAGACGGTCAAGCTCGGCCAGCTTTTTATCGATCACGTCGTGATAATCATCGCCCCACGCATACCGCGCGATGCGACCATGCCGCCCACTTCTTCCATCTTCCTTTTTACTTCTGCCTTCCTCGTCTCCCTGCCAATAGTTCAGGGCCAAGACGACGACCGAACGCGCCCCCGCGAGCACTCGCTGGGGGTCGCAGCGCTTCTCCGCGCCGCGCTCGATCCACGCCATCTCGCCCGCGGCGCCGGCTTTCAGCCAGTCGCGGAATTCCTCCGCATGCCGCGGCGTCTCGGCCCGCGCAATCCGGCAATCGTCAAAGCCAATCTGGTGTGCCCGCCGCTGCAGCGCGGACTTCAGCGCGGCGCGCGCGGTGACATCCATGGCAGGCACTTCGGTCATCCCGGAATGACCTACGGCCAATACGCTTCAGGTCAACCAAGCCAGCGCGCGCGGCCAGAGAGCCGCGCGCGAGATGGCTCACTGATTCCCGCCACTGCCGAGAGAGACTACCCAGGCCGAGCCAGCCGCGAAACCGGCATCCGCATCGAGGAGCGCTCCGACGATTAATTCGGGCCTGCCATTGCCGTCCAGATCACCCAGCAAAGAGACCGAACTGCCGAACAGGTCGTCTTGGGCGAGGGAGAGCCGGCGCGGGTTATTGCGTGTGCCCGGGCTCGGGTCGGAAATCTTTTTGAATCTCTTCACCGTCCCGTTGGATTCGAGAAACAGAATCCAGACGGCTCCGGAGTTAAAATCGCCGTCATCGTCGTTGAAAGCGCCGACCGCGATATCGGGCACACTGTCGCCGTCCAAATCACCGACTGTCGCGACCCCGGCACCGAAGAAATCGGATTCGTCCAGCATCCCGGTGAAGCCGCCTTCCGTGCCGGAAATCTTCTGCTGTCCATTCACCGTGCCGTCCGCGTTAAGGAAGACAATCCAGACGGCGCCTTGCAGCGCAACAACCGAGCTATCGAGCGTTCCCACGACCAGGTCGACCACTCCATCGCCGTTCACATCGCCGGCTTGCGAAACCGCATAGCCAAAGTTTTCCATATGCGACAGCGTCCCGGTGAAACCGCCCTCAGTTTGAGAGATTTTTTGGGTGTTTTTTACCGTCCCATCGGCATTGAGAAAAAGGATATAAACCGCGCCGAGGTTGGCGAAAGGATCACCCTCGTCTGCCGCGCCGTCGTCATCGAGTGGAGCTCCGACCGCAAGGTCGACGATCCCGTCGCCGTCGAGGTCGCCCGGCGAACCGAGGCCTTGCCCTAACGAATCCCCGTCGTCGAGCATCCCGGTGAAGCCGCCCTGTGTCCGCGAGATTTTCTGCTGCGTCAGCACAGTTCCATCTGATTTCAGAAAGAGAATCCAGACCGCACCGGTGGAGATCTCAGACCCGGGCGCGCCCACCGCGATATCCGGCACGCTATCTCCGTTGAGGTCGCCTATCGGAGTCAGCGACGAACCAAAGTAGTCCGAGTTTTCCAGTTCGCCGGTGAAGCCGCCGCTCGTCGAAGAGATTTTCTGTTCTGCCCGGACGGTGTGATCCGCGTTAAGAAAGAGAATCCAAACCGCGCCCCGCGTAATTCCGCCGTCGGGCGTCCAGCGGGCGCCGACCGCCGCGTCCCCGATCCCGTCGCCATCGATATCGCCGATTCCCGCGACCGCGCTGCCAAACTCGTCG
>JALYQE010000380.1 GCA_030855965.1 Verrucomicrobiota bacterium
CCAGATCCCTTTGGAGGCGAAATCCTGCGCGATAAGAAGACCGGCGAGCCGCTTGGGATGTTGCTCGATAATGCGATCGCGCTGGTCAAACGAAAGATCTCGTCGCCCACGCCAGGAGAAAATGCGCGGGCGCTTGTGCTCGGCGCGGAACGCTCGATCGCGCTCGGATGGTGTGAAATCCAAAACGCCGGCAGCCAGCTCCCCGAGTTGGAGTTGCTCAAGAAACTCTACGGCGAAGGGAAACTGAAGCTCCGCATCTACAACGCGGTTTACGGGCCCGGTCCGGCGGCCGATCGACTGCTGAAAGACGGGCCGATTCTCGATGCCTACCAAAAGCGATTCACCACTCGCGCGATCAAGGTCGCCTTCGACGGCTCGCTCGGCTCGCGCAGCGCGGCGCTGCTGGAGCCCTACTCCGACGCCGACACCTCCGGGTTCCTGACCGAGAAAGAGGAAACGCTGCGCCCCATGCTAAAGGAAGCCCTCCGCCGCGGCATCCAGGTTGAGACCCACGCCATCGGCGATCGCGCGAGCCGCGCCATCCTCGATCTCTACGAGGAAGCCTTCCAAGCCGTTTCGCCTAACGAACGTAAAGTGCGGGAGCCACGCTGGCGAGTGGAGCACGCGCAGGTCCTCAGTCCGTCCGACATCCCGCGCTTCGCAAAGTTAGGCGTGATCGCCTCGATGCAGCCGTCGCACGCGATCAGCGATCTTTTCTTCGCACCGCGGCGTCTCGGCGAGGAGCGCCTCGCCGGTGCGTATGCCTGGGCGAGTCTGCTCAAGAGCGGCGCGATCATTGCCGGCGGCTCCGATGCGCCGGTAGAGCAGGGCGACCCGATGATCGAGTTCTACGCCGCGGTGGCGCGCAAAAGTAAGGACGGATTCACCGGGCCCGGCTGGCACCCGGAGCAGGCTGTTACCCGCGAGCAGGCGCTCAAGATGTTTACCGCCTGGCCCGCCTACGCCGCCTTCCAGGAGAAGGACAAAGGCTCGATCGAAGCCGGCAAACTGGCCGACCTGACGATTCTCTCGGCCGACATCATGAAAATTCCCGAGCCCGAAATCCTCCGCACCCGCTGCCTGATGACGATCGTGGGTGGCGAGATCGTGTTCGAGTCCGGTCGGTAGACGCTTGGCTCTGCGAAGCGCGCGGGCAAACTCCGAACCTTCGAACCGCGAAGCGTCTACAGTGTCGTTCGCCGCCGAGGTTGCTAGAGTAGCGGCGAGATGCGCAACGATCCGCGCTTCGAGCAATTCGTCACTTCGCTCGCGCCGAAAACGTAGACGCTCCGCCGGGTAGCGCGATCAGAACAACGGGAGCCGCGCCGCCTCCGGTGCGGCCAGCGGCGCGAAACGCACCCCGACACCGAGCAGACGCACGCTCTTGCCGGTGCGGGCAAACGCTTCCGTCAGCAAGGTGCGATAATCGCCTAACGACGGAGCAAGGCCCGCTCGTTCCACCGTTGTCCTGGTGAAGTCGGCGAACTTCAGTTTCACGAAAATCTTCGTGATCGTGCGGCTGTTTTCTTTTTGCGCGAGATCGGCCATCAGCTCGGCGAACAATTCCTCCAGTTTCTCTTCGCACGCGGCCAGGGTCTCCAGGTTCGTCGAAAAGGTTTCTTCGTTGCTGAGGGATTTGCGTTCGCGATGCGGTTCGACCGGCCGGTCGTCGATCCCGCGGCAAAGATCATAAAGCTCGCTCCCGAACTTCCCGAAAATACTCTGCAACTGGAGACGCGAGAAGCGCTGCAGTTCGCCGCAGGTCGTGATCCCGCGTTGCTGCATTTTCTGTTCGGTCACGGCCCCGATGCCCCAGATCTTGCGCACCGGGAGCGCGGCCATGAACTCCGGCACCTCGTTAGGCGCGACCTCGTATTGGCCGTTCGGCTTGTTCAGGTCGCTCGCGATTTTCGCCACCAGCTTGTTCGGTCCGATCCCGGCCGAGGCGGTCAGTTTCGTTTTTCGAAAAATGAGGTCGCGGATGACCTGCGCGAGCGCGCCCGGCGCGCCCGGGTGCGCACTGACATCGAGGTAAGCTTCATCGAGCGAGAGCGGTTCGACCAGCGGAGTGAAGCGGTGCAGGACCGCGCGCACGACAGCCGATTCCCGGCGATAAACATCGAACCGTGTCGGAAGCACGATCAATTTCGGGCAACGCTGCAGTGCCATAAACGTCGGCATGGCGGAGTGCACCCCAAACTTTCGCGCCTCGTAATTGCAGGTCGTGAGCACGCCGCGCCGGTCGCGCGCGCCGCCGACGCCGACTGGTTTGCCGCGCAGTTCGGGGCGATCGCGCACCTCGATCGCCGCGTAGAAGCAATCCATGTCGAGATGGATAATGGCGCGCGACGGTGCGGAGTCTTTCACACCAGTAGGCAACGCCGGAGCCTGTTTCGCGCAAGCGCTCACGGCCATGTCTCCCCGGAAGCACGATTAGAAAATCGGATGAGTGAGGAGGAAAATGCCCAGCAGCTCGAAAGCTATCTGAAGGATCATTATGCCGGCGGAGTGGCCGCGCTGGAACTGATTAAGCATTCGATCGAAACGCACCGCGGCACGCCGGCGGCCGCGTTTTTCGAGGAGCTGCACGCGGAGGTTAAAGCCGATCACGAACAGCTCCACAACCTGATGACGGCGCTCGGCTTCGACGCGAGCGGCGTTCGCAATGCCGGCGCCTGGATGGCGGAGAAACTCAGCCGGGCGAAAATCGGTTTTTCCGGTGGAAAAGGGAACGAGCTTGGCCTTCTCCAGGCACTGGAGGGCCTCTCCCTCGGTATCACGGGGAAGCAACTCCTCTGGCGCGCGCTGGAAGCAGTGCGCGAGACCCTGCCCGCCCTCCAAAAAACAGATTTCGAACTGCTGGAAAAGCGCGCCATCGACCAGCTCGAGAAAGTCGAGGCGAAACGCCTGCTGGCCGCGCAGGAATCGTTAGGGAGCTAGTTCAGAGCAAGCGTGGCGGATCTCTTCTCCGGGGAGCACGGGCTGCCAGCCCGTGGGCGAAGGCTGTTAGCCTTCGTGAACTTTTTCTTTCTTAGAGGGCGTCTAAAAAGTCATCGAGCGAGTCTGGCGACCATAAGTTTGGAGGCGGCGATGAGAATGAGAGCCTCACTGTTGGCGGGATGATATTCGTAGTCCTTGGCCAAGCGGCGGTAGTTACTTA
>JALYQE010000007.1 GCA_030855965.1 Verrucomicrobiota bacterium
CCGCCGCCTGTCCAACCAGCGCGAAAACCTTTTTGCCTAACGAACGCGCGAGCTGCGCCACCCCGGCCGGGCCTTTGCCGGTGAGGGTCTGGCGATCGAGTTTGCCTTCGCCGGTGATGACGACGTCGGCCCGCTCGATTTTAGCGCGCAACCCGATCGCTTCCGCCACCACTTCGAAGCCGGAGCGGATCCTGGCGCCGCAAAAAGTGAGCAGGCCAAAGCCCAGGCCGCCGGCCGCGCCCGCGCCCGCCACTTCGCGGTGATCGCATTGGAAAGTGCGCGTTGCCATTTCGGCGAGGTGGGCGAGGGAACGCTCCAGGATTTCGAGCTGTTTCGAGGTGGCGCCTTTTTGCGGGCCGAAGGTCCGGGTCGCGCCCTGCGGGCCGAGGAGCGGATTGTTCACGTCGCATGCGGCCGTGATCGGCGGGAGCGAGAATTCGTTAGGCGATTCGATCCGCCGCAGTCCGAGCAATTCGTCGACCGCCTCGGCCAGCTCGCGGCCATCCTGGCCGAGGAAGCGAAATCCGAGCGCGCGCGCGAGGCCGAAACCGCCGTCGTTCGTCGCGCTCCCACCGAGGCCGATGATGATCTGGCGCGGCTGGCGGTCACTGGCGGCGCGGAGCATTTCACCGACGCCGAAGGTCGAGGCGCGGAGCGGATTGCGTTCGTTAGGCGAGATCTGGGCCAGGCCGGCGGCGGCGCTCATTTCGAAAACGGCGAGCCCGGGTTGCGCGAGCCAGGCGTAGCGGGCCGTGATCTCGCGCCCGAGCGCGTCGTGCGCGCGGCATTCGATCCATTCGCCGCCGGCGGCGCGGCAGATCGCCGCGGCCGTGCCTTCGCCGCCGTCGGCCAGGGCGACGATCTCGAGCTCGGCGTCGGGCAGGACGGACTGCAAGCCCGCCGCGATGCTTTGCCCGGCCTCCTCCGCGCCTAACGAGCCTTTGAATTTATCGGGCGCGATGAGGATGCGCATGGGGCCGCCACCATAGCGCTGGTGGCGACCGCATGGCGAGTCATCCTTAACGGGCGAGCGGATGAGCGCGTGGGTGAGGTGCGCGGGTTTTCCGCTCGGAGTGGAAGGGCGAACTTCGCTCGCCGTTGCTTCGTCCTTCGTGGCGCCTTGGGGGTGGACGCGGTCTGGGAGAATCCGGCTTGAGCGAAAAAGAATCCGCAGGTTAGAAAGGCGAAGGTAAATAGGACACGCGGTTGAAATTTCATGGCGCGGATGAGAGCGAAGCGCGGGCCCCGCGCAATTTATCGATGCAAACTTCCACGACTATTCTCGGACGCCTCGGGCATGAGGGCCGCCTCACCGCCGCGCTCGCCCTGCCGCTCGTGGCCGGTCAGCTCAGCCAGATTTTTATCGCGCTGGCCGACACGATCATGGTCGGGCGGCTCGGAGTTCTTCCGCTAGCCGGGGCCACGTTTGCCAACAACGTTTTGCATTTGCCGTTTATCTTCGGCCTCGGCTTTTGCATGGCGATCTCGATCCGGGTCTCGCAGGCGCGCGGGGCTGGCGATCGCGAGGCCGCCCGGAGCGCGCTGCGGCATGGGCTTTATCTCGCGTTTGCGTTCGGGGTGCTGACCCTGGTCGGCGTCTGGTTGATGCTGCCGTATCTCGGGATCTTTCGCCAGGAGCCGGCGATTGTGCGCGCGGTCCCGCGCTACTTTCTCCTCGTGGCCGCGTCGATGATTCCGGCGATTGGCGCGATGGCGGTGAAAAATCACGCCGACGCCATGAACAAACCGTGGCCGCCCTTCTGGATCATGCTCGGGGCGGGCGTCTTGAACGTGCTTCTCAATTGGATCTTCATCTATGGGAAACTCGGCGCGCCGCGGCTGGAGCTCGATGGCGCCGGAGTCGCCACGCTTCTGGCGCGCCTCGTGATGCTGGCCGGGATTCTCTGGTGGTCGCTCCGCTCGCCTGCGTTGCGCGAATGGGTGCCGGTGCATTGGTTTCGCCTGCCGGAATGGGCGACCGTGCGCGACCTCGTCCGGATCGGGTTGCCGGCAAGCCTGCAATTGCTCGCCGAGGTGAGCGCGTTTGTCATGGCCACGCTTCTCATCGGCACTCTCGGCCCGGCCGCGCTCGCTTCGCACCAGGTCGCGATCACTTGTGCGGCCACTATTTTCATGGTGCCGCTCGGGCTTTCTATGGCCCTGACGGTGCGAATGGGCGAAGCGTGGGGCGCGCGGCAGCATGAGCGCTTACGCCTGATCCTGCTCAGCGGCTGGGGTCTGGCCCTGGCGTTTACCGCCGGGAGCGCGCAGCTCTTTTTATTTTTTAATCACACCATCGCGGGCTTGTTCCTGACCGACCCGGCGGTGGTGGCGCTGGCGGCAAATCTTCTCCTCGTTTCGGCGGCTTTCCAGGTGAGCGACGCGCTCCAGGTATCGGCCGGCGGCGCCCTGCGCGGGCTGGCCGATGTGAAGATCCCGGCCCTGCTCGCGTTCATCGCCTACTGGGTGATTTCGATTCCGTTCGGCTGGTTCCTGGCGTTCCCGCTCGGGCTCGGCGTCGCCGGGATGTGGTGGGGGCTGACCGCTGGCCTAACGATCACTGCGATTGCGCTCGGCCGGCGGGTCTGGCGCAAGACGGCGGCTTGAATCGGCGGCTTTTCCGGCGAATGGAAGAGAGACGCCGATGAAATCAAAATCGATTCCGTATTTCGAGGTCTTCGCTTTCACCAACCGGATGTTTGCCGGCAACCCGGCTGGGGTTTGCCTGCTCGAGGAATTTTTGCCTAACGAGCAATTGCAGGCGATCGCGACCCAGAACGATCTCCCCGAGACCGCCTTCGTGGTCGAACGCGGCGATTACTTCGACCTGCGCTGGATGACGCCGGCGGTCGAGGTCGATCTCTGCGGCCACGCCACCCTGGCCGCGGCGCATGTTCTCTTGCGACATCGCGGCTATGCGCGGGAGAAAGTGCGCTTCCAGACCCAAAGCGGCGAATTGCTCGTCGAGCAAACCTCCCATCGACTCGTGCTCGATTTTCCGTCGCGGCCGGCGGCGGAAGGGGGCGACTCCGCGGCCGTCGCGGCCTCGTTAGGTGCGAAGCCCGGGAAAGTGCTCCACGGGCGCGATTACTTTGCCGTCTTTTCCTCGGCGGCGGAGGTGGCGGCGATCCAGCCCGATCTCGCGGCCGTGGCCAGGCTCGACGCGCAAGGCGTGGTCGTGACCGCGCCGGGCGACGATTGCGATTTCGTCTCGCGCTATTTCGCCCCGGCCGCCGGCATCCCGGAAGATCCGGTCACGGGCTCGACCCATTGCACGCTCATTCCCTACTGGTCGCAGCGGCTCGGCAAAGGCGAGCTTTTCGCCCGCCAGATCTCGAAGCGCGGGGGCGAACTTTTCTGCGAGGACCGCGGCGACCGGGTCGGGATCGGCGGCGAAGCGGTGACCTACGTCGAAGGCCGGCTCCTGCTTGCCTAACGACGCTCAAAGATGTGAAATCATTTCAGAGCGCACGGGGGCGGATCTCTGGGGAGCACGGGCTGTCAGCCCGTCGTTGGAGGCAGTCTGCCTCCAACTGAGCGCGAAAATAACCGATTGGAACGATACCTGAGGATTCTAGCCGTCAGCTCAGGTGCGCGCCGGTTGCGCTGCGCGCAAAGGCATTCGCCGCGGCGAACGCCAGCGGGCTGACAGCCCGTGCTCCCCGGAAAGCAACGCCCGTGCTACCCCGCTAGTTCAACTCTCCTTCTCGAACTCTTCCATCGGCGGGCAGGTGCAGAAGAGATTGCGGTCGCCGTAAACACTGTCGATCCGCGCCACCGCCGGCCAGAATTTCTGCTGCCGCGTCCACTCCGCCGGGTAGGCCGCCTCTTCCCGGGAATAAGGGTGATCCCACTCGTTCGCAGTGACCTGCTCCGCGGTGTGCGGCGCGTTTTTGAGCAGGTTGTTTTTCTTGTCCGCCTCGCCCGCACCGATTGCGTCGATCTCGCGCCGGATCGCGATCATCGCTTCGCAAAAGCGATCGAGCTCATCTTTCGCTTCGCTCTCGGTCGGCTCGATCATGACCGTGCCCGGGACCGGCCAGGAAACGGTCGGGGCGTGAAAGCCGTAATCCATTAAACGCTTGGCCACGTCTTCCACCTCCACGCCCGCGCTTTTGCAGGGACGCAGATCGAGGATGCATTCGTGCGCGACGAGGCCGTGTTTGCCTTTGAATAGCACCGGGAAATGCGGGTCGAGCCGTTTCGCGATGTAGTTCGCGTTCAGGATCGCGACCTCGGTCGCCTTCGTTAGGCCGGCAGCGCCCATCATCCGGATGTACATCCATGAGATGGTGAGAATGCTCGCGCTGCCGTACGGGGCGGCGGAGACCGGCCCCGAGTGATTGGTTCCTGGTTGTTGGTTAATGGTGGGGACGCCGGGGAGAAACTTGGTCAAATGCTGCGCCACGCCGATCGGGCCGACACCCGGCCCGCCGCCGCCGTGCGGGATGCAGAAAGTCTTGTGCAAATTGAGATGGCAAACATCGGCGCCGATGTCGCCCGGGCGGCAAAGACCGACCTGCGCGTTCATGTTCGCGCCGTCCATGTAGACCTGGCCGCCGTGTTCATGCACGACCTGGCAGATTTCGCGGATGGTGGTTTCAAAAACGCCGTGGGTCGACGGATAGGTCACCATCAGCGCCGCCAAGTCTTTGCTGTGCTCGTCCGCCTTCGTCCGCAGATCGGCGAGGTCGATGTCGCCATCTTCCAGGCACCGCACCGGCACGACGCGGAAGCCGGCCATGACTGCGCTGGCGGGATTGGTCCCGTGCGCGGAAGTGGGAATGAGGCAGACATTGCGATGGGTCTCGCCCCGCGCCTCGTGATAAGCGCGGATGGCGAGAAGGCCGGCATATTCACCCTGCGAACCGGCGTTGGGCTGCAACGAGACCGCGGCGAAACCGGTGATCTCGGCCAGCCAGCCTTCGAGCTGTTGGCACATCGCGCGGTAGCCTTCGGTCTGGTCGTTAGGCGCAAAGGGATGAATCCGGGCAAACTCCGGCCATGAGATCGGGAACATCTCCGCCGTCGCGTTCAGCTTCATCGTGCAGGAGCCGAGCGGGATCATGGAATGGCAAAGCGAAAGATCGCGCGACTCGAGCCGGCGCAGGTAACGCAGCATTTCGGTTTCGCTGTGATGGGTGTTGAAGACCGGGTGGGTGAGAAAGTCGGAGGTTCGATTTTCGATCGTCGATTTCCGACAGGCGGCCTCGGCTCCCGGCAGGACGAAGCGGTTTTCGCTGAAAATGGCGGCGAGCGCTTCGATGTCGTTCGGCGTGGTCGCTTCGTCGAGGGAAATGCCGATCCGATGCGGGCCGAGGTCGCGCAGGTTGCAGTTTTGCTGGGCCGCCCGGCGGATGAATTCGCCGCTCCCGCGTTTCCCGAGGTCGAGGTGGATGGTGTCGAAAAACGCATCGTGCGCGAGGACGTAGCCGAGCTGCTCGAGGCGGTCGGCCAGGCGGCAGGTGTGATCGTGCACGCGGCGCGCGATGCGGCGCAAGCCTTCCGGTCCGTGATAAACGGCGTACATCGAGGCCATGACCGCGAGGAGCACCTGGGCCGTGCAGATGTTGCTCGTCGCCTTGTCGCGCCGGATGTGCTGCTCGCGCGTCTGGAGCGCGAGACGGTAGGCAGGCCGTCCGGCGGCATCGTGCGAAACACCGACCAGGCGTCCCGGCAGGTGGCGTTTGTACTGGTCGCGGGTGGCGAAATAAGCGGCGTGCGGCCCGCCCCCGCCTAACGGAACCCCGAAGCGCTGGGTGGAGCCGACGGCGACGTCGGCGCCCATTTCGCCCGGCGGCCTAACGAGCGTAAGCGCGAGAATATCCGCCGCCACGATGGCGAGCGCGCCGGCATCGTGGACCGACTTGATGAACGCCTCATAATCGATGATCGCGCCGTCGGTCGCGGGATATTGCAGGAGGACGCCGAAGACCTGGTCGCTGCAATCAAAAGTGATGTGATTGCCGACGACGACTTCGAGGCCGAGCGGTTTCGCCCGCGTCTGCACGACCTCGATCGTTTGCGGGTGGCAACTTTCCGAGACAAAAAAAGTGCGACGCCCGCCGACCACGGCGTGACAAAGAGCCATCGCCTCGGCTGCGGCGGTCGCTTCATCGAGGAGCGAGGCGTTCGCGATGTCGAGCGCGGTCAGGTCCGTGATCATGGTCTGAAAATTGAGCAGCGCCTCGAGACGGCCCTGTGCCAGCTCGGCCTGGTAAGGAGTGTAGGCAGTGTACCAGCCGGGATTTTCCAGGATGTTGCGCTGGATCACGGGCGGCACGACGCAATCGGAATAACCGGCGCCGATGAAGTTGCGCACGACCTTGTTTTGCTGCGCGAGCTGGCGAAGTTCGGCGAGCGCTTCCTGTTCCGATTTTCCGGCCGGGAGGTCGAGCGGATTCGTTAGGCGGATGTCTTTCGGAACGGTCGCATTGATTAGGTCGTCGAGCTTTGCGAAGCCGACCTCGGTCAGCATGGCGCTAACTTCTTCGTCGCTCGGTCCGATGTGGCGGGCAACGAAGCGGCTCAACTCTTCGTCTCGATCGTGGCCAGGTGCGTTCGTTTTTTTTGCCTTTGACGGGGCGTTTTTTTCCAACACCTGAGTCTCGACCGAATCCATTGCGAACCCTACGAGGGAACGTTTCTGATTCAAGCCGGGGGCCGGCCGCGCGGAGGGAAATTAACCGGCCTCGGAGGTGCGCACGCCGCGCTCGTGCAGGCGCGCGAGCACTTCCTCGAGATGCTGGCGGTCGCGCGTCTCGACCGTGCAGAGGACGTTGACCGCGGAGACGTCGGAGCTGGCGAAGGCGCGATCGTGCACGACCTGCTTGATGCTCGCGCCGACCGCGGCGATCTGCGCGGTCAGGTCGGCGAGACCGCCCGGCCGATCGCTGATGATGGCCTTGAAACGGGAGAGCCGGCCGTCCGCCACCAGCCCGCGCTCGATCACGCGGCTGAGAACGTTTGGGTCGATGTTGCCGCCGCAGAGGAGAAGGACGACGCGCTTTCCGGCCAGTTCCGCGAGCTGTCCGGAAAGACAGGCGGCGAGCGGCGTGGCGGCGGCGCCTTCGACGACGGATTTTTCCAGTTCGACGAGGCGGAGAATGGAGAGCGCGATCTGTTCTTCATTCACGAGCACGACTTTGTCGGTGTGGCGGCGCGCGATCTCGAAGGCGTTTTTCCCGACCTGGGCAATGGCGAGGCCGTCCGCCAGGGTTGGCCGGGTTTCGATGTGCACTGGCTCTCCCGCTGCCAGGGCGGCGGAGAAACTGGCGACGTGATCGGCTTCGACCGCGATCATTTTTGCTTCCGGCCGGAGCGTTTTCACGGCGAGCGAAACGCCCGCGAGCAATCCGCCGCCGCCGACCGGCACGATGACGGCGTCGAGATTCGGAACCTGCGCCACCACTTCCAGCCCGGCGGTACCCTGGCCGGCGATGATCGCGGGATCGTCGTAGCCGTCGATGTAGGCCAGACCCTGCTCGGCCGCGATCTCATGCGCGCGCGCTTTCGCTTCCGCGAAATCCTTGCCTTCCAAAATGACAGTGGCGCCGAGTTTCTGGCAGTTGTTGATTTTGATCAGGGGCGCAAACTTCGGCATCACGACCGTGGCCGGCACGCCTAACAATCGCCCCTGGTAAGCCAGCGCCTGGGCGTGGTTGCCGGCGGAAGCGGCGATGACGCCGATCTTTTTTTGCGCATCGGGAAGCTGGACGAGGGCGTTGCGCGCGCCGCGTTCCTTAAAGCTTCCGGTGCGCTGGAGGTTGTCGAGCTTGCAGTAAATCTGCATCCCGGTCAGTTCGCTGAGCGGAATCGATTGCGTGCAGGGCGACTCGTAGACGGCGCCCTTGATGCGCCCGGCGGCTTCTTCGATCTCGTGGAACGTGGTCAACGGGCGAGATTATACTCAAGCCCTCGTTCGATCTAACGATTTAACAAAGCGGTGTCCCAATCACTCGGCGTCGAGCACTTCGCGCACTTTGCCGCCGAGCTCGCAGGCGTTGAACGGCTTGGCCAGGAAACTCATCCCTGGCTCGCGCCGATCGCGCGGGTGCACCGATTCCTCGAGGTAACCGGAGATGAAGATAACCTTCGTGGCCGGGCTCGTCTGGCGGAGCCAATCGGCAAAATCGCGCCCGCTGATTTCCGGCATCACCATATCGGTCAGGAGCAGGTCGATCGGCCTGGCGCCGGGACGGGTGATAAGGCGTTTCGCATCTTCGCCATGGGCTGCTTCCAGGACGTCGTAGCCGAGATGGCGCAGGACGTGAACGGAGAGATGCCGCACGCTCACCTCGTCTTCCAAAACGAGGATGGTTTCGGTGCCGGCGGCATTTTTGCGCGCGCCGGGTTTGCGGTAATCCGTGACCGCCGGCGCCGGATGGCAGGGCAGGTAAATGCGGAAAGTGGTGCCTTCGCCGGGGACGCTTTCGGCGCAAATGTGGCCGCCGCTTTGCCTCACGATGCCGTAGCTGGTGGCCAGCCCGAGACCGCTGCGGTGCGCCTCCTTGGTCGTGAAAAACGGCTCGAAGAGGCGCGCTTTGATTTCCTCGCTCATCCCGTGGCCGTTGTCGGTCACTTCGATGAGGACGTATTCACCCGGGAGCACCTTCGGGGCGGCCGAAAGCGCGCTGCTCACGTCGGGCGCGATCTCGGTGGTGGAAGTCGTAAGCGTGAGGCTGCCGCCATGTGGCATGGCGTCGCGCGCGTTGACCGCGAGGTTCAAAATAATCTGGGTCAGCTGGTCCGCGTCGACCTTGACGTGCGCGCCCTTCTTTAACTGGTGGAACCGGCAATCGATCGAAATGTTATCGCCAAGGAGGCGGAGCAGGGTGCGCTCGAGATTATGCAGGTGGGCGTTGATCTCGAAGACGGTCGGCTCGAGGGCCTGGCGGCGGCTGAAGGCGAGGAGTTGGTTGGTCAGGGCGGAAGCGCGATCGGCCGAAGCACGGATCTCCTTGATCTGGCTTGCGATCCGGCCTTTGACCGAATTCTCGGACAAGAGCAGGTCGCTGTAGCCGAGGATGGTGGTGAGGAAGTTATTAAAGTCGTGCGCCACCCCGCCGGCCAGCTGGCCGAAAGCTTCCATGCGCTGCGAGCGACAGGCCTCGGCCTGCAATTGCTTGCGCGTGCTCACGTCCATCATCGGCCCGGCCAGGCGCAGCGCCGTCCCTTCCGCATCGCGCAGGATGAGCGCGCGTTCGAGGATGTGCAGATATTCGCCGTCGCCGCGCCGGAAACGATATTCGCCCGACCAGCGTGTGGCGGTCCCGGCGAAGGCGAGCCGTAGACTGTTCTGGATGCGCTCGACGTCGTCGGGATGAAGGTGGCGTAGCCAGAAACCGATCCTGGCGGATTCGGCGGAAGTTTCGTAACCGAGCAGGCTGTCGAGGCCGCGTGGCCAGGCCAGGGCGCCGGTTCTTACATCCCAATCCCGAACCGCATCATTCGTCGCCTGGGCAATGACTTCAAAATAGTCCGCGCCCGTTGCCGGAACCATTTCGAGAGGTGTTGTCTCAGGTTTTTTCGCATCATTTTCATCTGGTTTCGTAGGCAGTTCCGAATGTGAGTTGAGGATTGCTGTTGCCATTGCGGACACGGCCGCGGCCGCACGCCTGAAATAGCTAGATCTGTGCCCGCTTCTTCCTTTGAATGGATGGAAATTCCCTTGCCTTTGCCCGCCCGCGAAATATGGCTGCGCTATCATGAACGCCGATCCAATTCGCCCATTACAAAATCAAAAAGCGCTCGTCACCGGAGGCAGTTCCGGGATTGGCGAAGGCTGCGCGCTCGCGCTCGGCGCGGCCGGGGCGGCGGTGGCGGTGAATTATCATTCCAGCGCCGAGGACGCAGAGCGAGTGGCGTCGGCGATCCAATCCGCCGGAGGCGAGGCCTTTGTGATCAAGGCCGATGTCAGCAAAGAAGAAGACGTGCAGGCGATGTTTGCGGAAACGATCAGCCGCTTCGGCACCGTCGACATCCTGGTCAATAACGCTGGGCTCCAGCAGGACGCGCCGTTTCACGAGATGACGCTCAAGCAATGGGAGCGCGTCATCAGCGTGAACCTGACCGGTCAATTTCTCTGCGCGCGCGAAGTGGTCCGCGAATTTTTGCGCCGCGGCGTGGTGCCGGAAGTCTCGCGCGCGGCCGGGAAAATCATCTGCATGAGCTCGGTCCACGAGGTCATCCCGTGGGCAGGCCACGTGAATTACGCGGCCTCGAAAGGCGGGATTATGCAGCTGATGAAAAGCATGGCGCAGGAGCTGGCGCCAAAAAAAATCCGGGTTAACAGCATCGCGCCGGGCGCGATCAAGACGCCGATCAACCGCGAGGCGTGGGAAACTCCGGCCGCGCGCGACAATTTGCTCAAGCTCATTCCCTATGGCCGGATCGGCGAGCCGGAGGACATCGCGCGCGCCGCCGTCTGGCTCGCGTCGGATCAATCGGATTACATCACCGGCACGACCATTTTCGTCGATGGCGGGATGACGCTGTATCCCGGCTTCGCGGCGGGCGGGTAATCGTAGCTCGCCTGAGGCGGGCGCTGATCCCGGCCGCGCGGCGCGGCGCAACGGGAGAAACCCGCGGACAACGGTTGCCGGGGTCAACGCCCCCGGCTACAACATTGCAGCGATGACCTTCACGGTGCGAGAGCTGGCGGAAATGTGCGGCGGAGAATTGCGCGGCGATTCTGGCCTAACGATCACGGGCGCGGCCTCGCTCGCGGAGGCGACCCCGGGCGAGATCACCTTCTACGGCAACCCGCGTTACCTCGCCGCCTTTCGCAGGACGCGCGCCTCGGCTGCGTTTGTGCCGGAGGATTTCGGGGAGGAAATAGTGGGCGCGCAGATCCGGACCGCCAGTCCGTCGAAGGCCTTCGAGCAGGTTGTGCTCAAGTTTGCCCCGCAGCCAATTTCCTTCGCGCCCGGGATCCATCCCAGCGCGGTCGTGGCGCCGGATGCATCGTTAGGCAAAGATGTTTTCGTCGGCGCCCATGCCGTGATCGAGCCCGGGGTGGAGATGGGCGACGGCGCGCGGGTCGGGGCCAACAGTTATGTCGGACACGAGACGACGATCGGCGCGGGCGCTTTCATCTATCCCAACGTCACCATCCGCGAACGCACCCGCATCGGGGAGCGCGTCATCATTCACAGCGGCACCGTCATCGGCTCCGACGGTTTTGGTTTCGAAATGGCGGCGGGCGGCCACAAAAAAGTGCCGCAGATCGGGATCGTGCAGATCGACAACGACGTCGAAATCGGCGCCAACACTACGATCGACCGGGCGCGCTTCGGCCGCACCTGGATCCAGGAGGGCGTGAAGATCGATAACCTCGTCCAGATCGCGCACAACGTGGTCATCGGAAAACATTCCATCATCGTCGCGCAAGTCGGGATCGCCGGGAGCGTGCGGATCGGTTCGGGCGTGGTGATCGGCGGGCAGGCCGGCATTATTGGCCACATCGAGATCGACGACGGGACCATGATCGGGGCGCAAACCGGCGTCTCTAAAAGCCTGCATGGCGGCACCTGGTGGGCGACGCCGGCCGAGCCGCTGAAGGACTCGATGCAGCATCTCGCCTGGGTCCGGCGGCTGGGAAAATTGTTCGCGCGGGTCAAGGCGCTGGAAAAAAAACTGTAGCCGTTTCGCTGCCGCCCGCAGCACAGGCATCTTGCCTGTGGGGAGGGCGGGGGTCTCGCCTGCCGAATCCGGGACAAAGTGCGAGACGCGCTGTGGGCGACGCGGGCCGCCAGGTAGCGCGACCTCAATCCCGCGCTTCGCATATTTGGCAGGCGAGACGCCTACCCTCCCCACAGGCAGGATGCCTGTGCTCCGGTGCGGCCCCGCGTTCGGCCGTTCTGTTAAGGGACGAGGAAAATTTTCCCGCTGTAGGGATCCTTCACCTTTTGTCCGGGGCTGTAGCCGGTCACGTCGACGTAGCCGCCATTCTTGTCGAAGGGGCTGAAGACGTAGCCCGGTTTCCCAGGGACCGGCTTGGCATAGGGCAAATCGTTACCTTGCGAAGAAGCGGTGCGCTCGGTCGAGGTCGTGGTCGGCGGCGCGCTCTGGCTGGTCACGCGCGGAGTCGCGGTCGGCCGGGAAACCGGCGGAGGTGGCGGTGGCGGTGGGTTGGCCGTGGCAACGACCCGGCGCTGTTGCGTTTCAACCTGCGGCGGAGGCTGCTGCTGTTGCTGGGCCACGTAGGGCTGGGAAGGAGGATAGGCCGAATCGGAATAGGTTTCGGTTGTCGTCGTGGTGGTGGTCTGCTGCGGCTCTTCGTTCACGCCGAGCTGGCGCCGAACGTATTGATGCGGCGCGTCCACGACCCGGAAAGTGGAGACCGCGGCGTCGTGCATCGTGCCGCAGGAAGTGAGCGCGAGGAGCGCAAGTGGCGAGGCAAGAATGGCTAATCGTTTCATGGGACTCATTATTTATTCGCTCGGTCTGACGCAGGCGGGCGGGTAAAACTTCATTTCGCGGCCGGCACGGGATAGACCGCCGGGCTCCGGTTACCATCGGCGTCGATGGCGACGACGCCAAAAAGATAATTGTCCTTGGAGACTTTCGGCACCGTGAACCGGGTCTCCTTGCCCGCCGCCAGAGAACGCTGCCAGAGCGGCGCGGTAGTCTCCCGCCAGACCACTTCGTAGCCGGCGAGATCGGGTTCGTGGTTCGCCTGCCAATGCAAAGTCGTGTCGTTCGTCAGCTCCTTCGTCTCCATCTCGACTCCGCCAGGCGCGGCCGGGGCAAGGGCGAGCGCGCCTAACGACGCCGCATTGATCCGCGCGACCTGCGCGACATATTCGAAATCGACAAACTCCGGCAGGTCGCCGAACTGGACGCCGTCTTCTTTCCGGACATCCTGGTGCTGGTGCCGGTAGTCCTCGTTAGGTTCGGTCATCCGCACCGCCGGGTAGCCGGCTTCGAGAAAAGGCGAGTGGTCGCCGCCGCGCAGGTAACGGTCCTTGCGATAAATAAGGTCGACCGTCATCCCGGGGACGTAACGTTCGCCTTGGGTCTTGATGAAACGCGCCAACTGGCGGGTTGGCCCATCGTTCTCGCCCCCGGTCTTGATCTGCTGCAGCCAGGCCTCGGACATTTCCCGCAGGGGCGGGATGCCCTCCGCAAAAAGCCGCACTCGGGTGCTGGCGAAGTTGCCCCCTTCCGCGTGCGGGCTGCCGATGATGTCGTTCGTGATCATGCCGGCGATGTTCCACTTTTTTTCCTTCGCCATCCGCGCCCAGTGGGTGGAACCGAAGAGACCCTGTTCCTCACCCGCGACGGCCATAAAGACGATGGTGGCGTCCCATTTTTTCTGCGACATGACGCGCGCCATCTCCAGCACGGCGGCGACGCCTGAGGCGTCGTCATTTGCCCCCGGCGCGTCGGCTTCGGCGTTCAACGGATCGCTCACCCGCGAGTCGTAGTGACCGCTCACGACATAAATACGATCGCGCGCTTCGGGCTGTTCGCCGGGGAGGGTGGCGACGACGTTGACCACCTGCACCAGCTCGGGATTTCGCTCGTCTGGCGGCTGCAGAAATTCATCCATCGCGACCTGGAGCCGCCCGCCGGAATCTGCGCGATAGCGGTTAAACTCCGCTTGCAGCCAGCGCCGGGCGGCGCCGATCCCGCGGGTCTCGCTCTTTGTCTCGGAGAGAGTGTGGCGGGTGCCAAAGCCGACCAGTTTTTGAATGCTGGCCTCGATATTTTTGGCCGAGATTTCCTTCACCACCGCGCTGATCTGCGGTTGTGGCTTCGGGTCGGGCGCCGGCAGCGCGAAAAGCGGTGCGACGACCGTGAGAGTGAGAAAGAAAATGAACGCGCGCATTGTGGGGCAAGCTAATCAGGGTCGCGCTACGCGCCAAGATTCGTAATCGTGCTCGTGCTCGTGATCGGTTTTTGGGTTTTCGAGCACGAGCACGAGTAAGAGCAGGAGCAGGAAGCTAGCGCTGCTGGGTAACCCACTGCGTCGCGTAGCGGACGACTTCGCGCGCGCTCGGGACGCCGAGTTTTTCCTTGATGTTGGCGCGATGGGCTTCGACCGTTTTTTTGCTCAGGTGCAGCTCGCCCGCGATCTGATGCATGTCGTGGCCTTCGCCGATGAGTTGAAAAACTTCGAGCTCGCGATCGGTCAGGCGATCGACCGCGGAGCGCGCTTCGCCGCTGCCATTGATGTGATCAAAAAGCATCCGCTTGGTCATGCTCGGGCTGATGTAAATCTCGCCATCGATCACGCTCCGGACGGCTTGGAGAATGGAATCGAGCGCTTCCCGCTTCATGACGTAGCCGCGGGCGCCGGCGCGGAGGGCGCGTTCCGCGTAGAGCGCCTCGTCGTGCATGGAAACGACGAGCACCGGCAGGTCGGGCTTCTCTGCCTTGATCGATTTGGTGAGCTCGATCCCATTGGCCCCGCCGCGCAGGCCGATGTCTACCACCGCCAGGTCGAATCGTTTGGAGCGGATGGCGCTGAGCGCGGCTCCGCTGCTCTCGGCTTCGGCTTCGACTTGCAGATCGTGTTGCGAATCGAGCAGCTGCGTCATCCCTTTGCGAAAAAGCGGATGATCATCCACCAGCAGGATGGCCCGCTTTTTCGTTTTCGAGTCCGCTGGAGCCTTTTTCAATGCTTTCATAACACGACGGGGGCTTGAGACTGGCGCAAGCGCTCGCCGCTCCGGACCGTGCCTGTCCCCCCAGTTAATCGCACGTCGTCCGTTCTTGGATTGCAATTTTCAACTTGAACCTGCAAAAACCATAGGTTTTTCTCGGTCGAAAAACGCGAGCCGAAGAGTCCTCTACAAACAGAACTTTACCCGGTGCCTCGTCCGGAAGACGAGCTCGGAACATCACTATCGTCCCGGCCTGCGGCGCGCTGGTCGATAGCGGGGACCGCGAGAAGGTGACGCTGCATCATCGGCACGTCTTGTTTCCCAAGCAGTTTGAATCTCCGGCCCGAGGCGGCCAAGGCGAGAGAAGAAGCCCCGCCTCCGGGGCAAATCAAGCGCTGACCGGCCCGACACCCGGCGGCGAATCGGCGAGCAGGGAGCGCAGCTGATGGAAGTCGAAGGGCTTGGTCAGATATTCATCAAAGCCGGCCTGCAGACCAAGCTCCTTCTCTTTGCTAAGACCGTGCGCGGTCAAGGCCACGGTTTTTTTCCAGGGCTGCCGCTTCTTCGCTTCCACCACCAGGTCGAGGCCGGTGCCATCCGGTAACCCGATGTCGCTCACCAGGACGTCGAAGCGCAAATTTTCCAAGAGGCGGAGGGCATCCTGCATGTTGGACGCGCTCGCCACTTCATGGCCGCAATGAATTAATAAATTTGCCAGGACGACGCGGCTGTCTTCATGGTCCTCGACCAAAAGGATGTTCACACAGTT
>JALYQE010000009.1 GCA_030855965.1 Verrucomicrobiota bacterium
AGCAACATGTGAGCCTCTTTCAATTCATCGAGCGAGGCTTCGAAAGCGCGCGCGATCGCTTCTTCGACCAGGCCTTCGCGCAACCCGATGCGCAGATCGCCGGTGAGGATTTTAACGACATACTGCGCCTCGAGCGGCGAGAGTTTTTGCAGGCGCGCCTGGAGCAACTCGGTCTTCGCGACCGGACCGCGGGCTTTGTGCAGCGCCTCAAAAAGAATGAGCGCTTCGCCTAACGAGAAGGGTTCGGGCACGGTGCGACCCTCGAGCGCTTCGCGGGCCGCCTTGCTCGCGTCCCCGTGGCTGCTCGAGATTTGGCGCAGCTCGGCGTTGCCGCGCCGGCTCGCGGCGAGGAGAGCGCGGTAGATGATGGCCCAGCCGGTCTGCAATGTGCGCTGGTCGGTTTGGGCGAATGGTTTGCCGGTGAGGAAGGTGGAAGCGATCCGGAGCTGCTCGGGTTCCAGATTTCGCAGGTAGTCGGAGAGGATTCGGATCTTTTCCAGCTTGGCGGGCGTGGCGGCGATTTGTTCGCCGACGGCGGCGAAAGCGCCAAATTCGGAAAAGCTTCCGGTGGGGCGAGACTCTGTCGAGCCTGGGGGAGGATCTCTCTCAGGCGACGACGCGCTCTCCTCGGCTCGACGGAGTCTCGCCCCACCAGGAGTCGAGCCCAGCGTCAGCTCCAGCTGGTTCTGCGCGCTCAGGGCCCAGGCTTCCACTCCGCGATCACGCAGGTCGCGCGCGAATTCCGCGGCGAAGCCGTGCAGGGTGAGGACGCGCTTCGGTTGCACCAGCTCGACGTATCGGAGCAAGTCGTCGTAACCGGCGTGGTCGGAAAGCGGAAAGGCCGCGTCGACCTGGTAACGGTAAATAGCGTTCGGCTCCACCGCCCAGCCGCTGATCATCGCGACCCGCTTGTTTTTCAGCCCCTGAATGACCTTGGAACGGACCACGCTCGGCGGACAGATCAGCACCTTGCCCGCGAATGCTTTTGGGTCCCAGCGGTCGTAGCGGCAGAAGGCCTGGCCAAACTGCTCGTAGATCCGCGTCATGCGGTAAACCGAGGCGTGCAGCATCGGTTGCAGGTCTGCTTCCGCGAGCGAGCAGAGAATCTCCTGCGCTTTGCCTAACGAGTAGCCAAGCAGGACCGGCGTGACCCCTTCCTCGAGCGCTTCCCGGCAAAAGGCGACGATCTGTTGCACCACCAGATCGGTCGGGGGCAGCCGGTAGCGCGGCAGGCCGTAGGTCGTCTCCATGATGAGGGTGTCGGCCTGCCGCCACTCTGTCGCCTCGGCGGAACGGCCGGGGCGCAGCTTGAAATCGCCGGTGTAGAGCAGGCTGCCCGCCTCGGTCTGGAGAAAAAACTGGGCCGAGCCAAAAATATGCCCGGCCGGCAGGAGCGTGATTTCGAGCCCGCGCACCGTCGACCTCTCGCCGAAGGCCAGGACATGCTCGTGGCGTTCGCCCGGGAGCCGGGCCTGCATCAGGCGCGAGGTGCGCTCGGAGACGACGATCTCATCGTGCGGCGCAATGTGGTCGCTATGGGCGTGGGAGACGAAGGCGAACGGCTTCGCGTCCCACGGATCGAGCCAGATGTCTTCGTTAGGTAAATAAACTCCACGCTCGTACTGGACCGAAATCACGGGCGGAAATTAACCGCATCGCGGAAGAGCGCGAACGACGAAGGACTCTCCTCGTCATCGTGCTCGTGCTCTTGCTCGTGATCGAAAGTCGGGAAAGATCGAGCACGATCACGAGCAGGAGCACGATTATGAGTCGAAAGCGGGAGCTGAGCGCGATTGACACCGGGGCGCCCATCCCGTTTGATGCACGCGTCGTGAGAATCCCGCTGGCTGCCCTTTGTCTCCTCCTCGCGAGTTGCGCCGGCACGCCGCCCAAACCCCGCCAAGTGGAGAGACCAGGCCCTCTCCCTCTTGCCCTCGATCACGACTTCGAGTTCCGGAAGGTGAAACAATATTTCCTCGATCCGATGGCTCAGCGCATCACCGGGCAGGTCGACGCCTCAGTCCGCTTCGAGCGCGATTACCGCATGTTTGGCGCCGTCACCGCCCTCGATCAACGCCAGCGGTTTGGAAATTATTACACCTTTTTTTGGGTCGCGCGCCGGCCGGCCGATGTGCGGGTGCGGCTGGAGTATCGGCAGGAAAAGCTTCACGCCTTCGTCCAGGCGCGGGAGATCGCATACCCCAATGCCCGCGGCCATCACACGACCGAGTTTGCCATCCTCGGCGACGATTTTTACGACGACGGCCGGGTCCTCGCCTGGCGCGCATCGCTCATCGTGGACGGCCGAATCGTGGCCGTGCGCCGATCTTATTTGTGGGAGTAGAGCGCACCCGGCGCGCGCTTCCGTGTGATGCAAACCGCATTCGTTAGTCCGGTCGCCCGCCTGGCAGGACCCTCACCTCACCGGCGGCGTGCGACAGGGGCCGCTCGGCAGGAAAAAGCCGCTGCCTGCGCGGGTCATTGACAGTCTCCGGCGAAATTTTATCTTTAGTTAGTCGTGCAGTCCTCGATTCAAGTAGGTGTTAACGGTCCCACGGTGTGGGTCCGCGTGGCGGGGCGAGGCAGCTTCCTCAATAGCGGCAGCCTGAAGGAATTTGCCCGCGAGATGGTGAATAGAGGCCATCGCCAGTTCGTCTTCGACTTGGAAGAGTGCGTGATGATGGATTCGACTTTCATGGGAACAATGGCGGGCATGGCGCTGCGCCTGAAAGAACTCGGCGAAGGCCGGGTGCATGTGATCCATTGCGGCGAACGCAGCCGCGATCTGCTCTCGGGCCTGGGGCTGGACCAGATTTTCGACATCCAGGCCAACGGCGCGGAGGCCCCGAGGTGCGAGGCGCTTTCCAAGACCGGCGGCGACCCCGCCGACAAGACCGCGGCCGCGAAACGCGAGCAGGCCGGGACGATGCTCGAGGCCCACGAGGCGCTCTGTGAAGCGGCCCCGAAAAATCTCACCCGTTTCAAGGACGTCCTCGAGTATCTCAAGCAGGATCTGCAACACGAAAGCCCAGCGAAGTAATCTCGCTTCGCTCCCATGCGCTTCCTTCTCTTTGGGCTTCTCGTTGCGTCGCTCATCGGCTGGCTTCTCACCTATCAGCGGCAACGCTGGCGCATCCGCCAGCTCGAGCGTTCAAACGAGGAAATCCAGGTCGAGGAAAATCTCGTCTTCGATTTCCTTCACGGCCTCGGGGAAGCCTTTCGCGATGTCATCCGGCCGCATGACCTCCACCGGCTGATCGTCGAGAGCTCCGTCCGCATTCTTGACGCGCACGGCGGCGCGCTTTACCTCGTCGATCGCACCGGGACGCGCCTCCAACCCGCCTTCCTGACCAAGGGCTGCCCCCCTCTCATCGCCGTGCCCGACCGCATTCTGCAACAGGCCGCGACCACGCCGGTCGCGCTCGAGAGTTTTCTGCGTTCGCACCCGATCGAGGCCGACGAAGGTCTCCTCGGCACCGCCTGGAAAAGTGGCGACGGTGTTCATCTCGCCGACGTCCAGCATGTGCCGGAGCTGGCGAAATTGCGCGAGGGCGCCTACGGGACCGACTCCGTCATGGTCATGCCGCTCCTCTACGGCCGGCAAAACATGGGCATGCTCGCCGTCGCCAACGGCCCCATGAGCGCGGCGTTCTCGGCCAGCGATTTCGTCGTCTTCAAATCGATCGCCGAGCAATCCGCCTTCGCCCTTTACAACGCCATCGTCTATTCCGAGGCGAACGAGAAAAAACGCCTCGACCACGACCTCCAGATCGCGCGCGACATTCAGCGCATTCTCCTCCCTTCAAAGCCGCCGCCGATCGACGGTTTCGACATCGCCGGGATCAACATCCCCGCCCGCCAGGTGAGCGGCGATTATTTCGATTACATCAAGGTGGACGACGAGCGGCTCGGGGTAGTCATCGCCGACGTCTCGGGCAAAGGCGTGCCCGCCTCGCTCATCATGGCCATCTGCCGCAGCGTCCTGCGGGCCGAGGCGCGGCTCGGGCAGTCGCCCGCGGAGGTCCTGAGCAAGGTCAATCGCCAGCTCTATCCCGATATCAAGGAAGATATGTTCATCAGCATGGCCTACCTCATTTTAAACCATAAAACCAACCACGTGACCCTCTCCCGCGGCGGCCACGACGCCCCGCTTCTCTTCCGCGCCGCGACCGGGGAAGTGGAGGTTTTGAAGCCGCCCGGGATGGCCCTCGGAATTGACAGTGGAGACGTCTTCGATAGGATAACCGGCGACCTTTCCGTCCCCCTCGCGACCGATGATTGCCTCGTCCTTTACACCGACGGCGTCACCGAAATGCTGGACGCGAATGGAGACGAATTTGGCCCCGAACGAATGCTCCGCTCCATCCGGGCGAGCGCGAGCGAAGGGGCCCAGGGAGTCATCGCGCGCCTGATCGACGACGTGCGCAATTTCGCCGCCGGCCATCCGCAGAATGACGACATCACTTTGATCGTAGTACGAAAGACATGAAACATTCCAAAACCGACCGCCGACACGTCCCCGTCACCGACGAGCCCCGGCCCAAAGACAACCCCGGCGGCCCGCAAACCTCCGTCGCGCCCGATCCCGAGAGCGAGAACGACCAGGACGATCCGAGCGCCACTTTGCAGGCCGATCTCGATCGTTTCCGCGACCTCGCCCTGCGCACCCAGGCCGACCTCGAGAACTTTAAAAAGCGCGCGGCCCGCGAAAAAGAAGACTCGATCAAATACGCCAACAGCTCCCTGCTCGAGCGCCTGATCGCGATCATCGATAATTTCGAGCTCGGCCTTTCCGCGGCCAGGAGCGAGGGCGAGAAATCGCCCATCTACGCCGGCATGAGCATGGTCCTGAAACAGCTGACCGATTTCCTCGCCGACAACGGCCTCCAGCCGATTGACGCCGCGGGCGAGAAGTTCGACCCCAACCTGCACGAAGCCATCGCGCACGAACCGAGCAACGAAGTGGCGGAAGGCATCGTCATCCGGCAAATGCGCCGCGGTTACAGGATGAAGGACCGGCTCCTGCGTCCCTCCAGCGTGGTCGTCTCAAGCGGGAAAAAAAGCGACTAGTGAGCCGTGACGAGCGACCAGCCACGGCGCGACGGTTGCTTCTTCACTGATCACTGATCACTGACCACCGATCCCTTTCCCGAATGGCCACCACCAAGCGTGATTACTACGAAATTCTAAGCGTCGAGCGCACTGCTGCCGGCGACGAGATCAAGCGCTCGTATCGCAAGCTCGCGGTCAGGTTTCACCCCGATAAGAATCCCGGCGACCCGCACGCGGAAGAGAAATTCAAGGAGCTCGGCGAAGCCTACGACGTCCTCATGGACGAGCAGAAACGCTCGGCCTACGACCGCTACGGCCACGCCGCCTTTGAACAGGGCGGGCG
>JALYQE010000066.1 GCA_030855965.1 Verrucomicrobiota bacterium
CCGCCCTGCGCAGAGCGAAGCGCCTACAATGCTGGCGCGAAATCGCGAATCCGCGCGGCCCGGGCACCCTGCATTCTGGAGAAGCGGCTTCCGACCATCCCCGCCACTTCCCGGCCGACATACTGGAGCGGGTGGCTCACGGCTAACGACGCCTCCGCGGTGCAATAAACTCCGCAGCCCGCCTGGCAATCTTTCTTCCGGTTGTAACTCAGCAAATCTTCCCGGGTGATCTCGAGAATGTCGCGTTCCGTCCGGACCTGACTGCAGAGCCAGAATTTGCCGCGCGATGAAACGAAAAAATATTTATAGCCCGCGATGCAGGTCCATTCGACTGGCTCCTGACGCAGCATCTTCTTTTCGTAATCGAACAGGTTCCAGCTGGTGTGGATTTTCTCGCCGCCCCGCTTCAGGTCTTCCTGCTGTTCGATAAAACGCAGGAGCGGCTCGTTCGCATTCGGATCGCGCAGCGCGCGATCGTGCACGAGGTCGTCGTGGATGACCCGCGCGTGCACCGGGATGCCGCGGTCGAGGCAGGTATCGATCACCTGGCCCATCTCATCGAGCGTCTCCTTGAAAAGAACTCCGCTGACATTCAAGCTGATCTTGGAATCCCGGAACCAATCAAGCTTGTGCAGGATCGACTTCATCGACTTGCGCGTGCTCGCGATCGGGGTCATGCGGTCGACGGAGATTTGCAATTGATCGAGCCCCGCCCCTTCCAGTTCTGCGAGCAACTCCTCGGTGAGGAGAAAGCCATTGGTCGACATGCTCACGCGGTCAAACCCGAGGGACTTCGCGTAACGGACCAGCTCCACAATGTCCGGATGCTTAAGCGGTTCGCCCCCCTGAAAACCGATCCGGGCGACGCCGAGGTTCCGGATGTGGTCCATCCATTTCTGGAGGTCCGCCACGGACGGATGCGGGATCGAGTTGTCGTACTCGTTGCAGTAATGGCAGTCGAGATTGCACTGCTCGGTCACATAAAGATGTGCAACCCAAGGCTTGCTGTCGAAAACCCGGAGGACTTGCTGGAGACCGATCATCGTTGTTCTTATCGCCCCCGCGGAGAGGGCGTCAAGCAATCACGTCGCGGCGTGAAGTTTCCGACCGTCCTCATTTGCGGTGCGCTCGCACGGTAAAGGCGGCGCGCGGCACTTGCACGGCCGCCGTCAGCGCGCCCCACCAGGCGACGATTTTGTAGGCCTCAGCCGCGGTGCCGAAGAGGATGCCGACCGCTAAAAGCCAGACGTAGATATTTCGCCGCCCACCCACAAGTCGGACCACGCGATTGAAGTCGCCGATTTCATCAATCGTCCGGCCGCAAAAACGGAGGACACTCCATTTCGCCAGACCGGCTACGATCTCGGCAGCGATGAGGAGCGCCAGATAAGCAAAAGCGTTAGGGAGCAAGCCGGAGCTTTGCAGGAAATAGGCGAGCGCAATCCACCACGAATTTTCGAAGAGAGTGTCGAACCAATGCTCGAGCTTGCCCGCTTTCGAGGTTTCGATTTTTACCCGAGCCTGTTTGCCGTCGAGGCCATCCAGCACGCCGACGATGAGTGCGAGAAGCACGCCCCAGCCGAGGTGCCCGATGGCGAAAAGAAAGGTGGCGCTCCAGGCGGCGACGTTCGTAAAAACCGTCAGCTGGTTAGGCGTGATCGGCGTCTTGCAGAGATGGAAGATGAGAAAATTCTCGATCGGTGCGTGAACCATCGCGGGGAAATCGAGCGCCCCTTTTTGAGCCGCATCGAGCAGGACGTACTCGGCGTTTTTCTGCTGCGCGGGCGCCGGAGCGGGAAACCAGTAGGGCCGGAGAGTGCGACGCAAAGAAGGGAGGTTCCAGTCGCGGGAAGCGAGATCGATCGTTTCGATTTGCCCCGCGGCAATCTGATCGCGCAGCATTTCTGGAAAGGGACCGGGACGAGATTGCACGGAGGCTGGCTTGAGCAGTGCCGCCCCACAGAGACGACCGCGAGGCGTTTCCGGCTCCGATTCGATCAGAGGTTGCAGCGTCGCCGGCGGCGCGGAATCGACCAGGGCGGCGGCTGAGTTTTGCTCATCCAGCAATTTGAGGAGCCGGGAATCAAGGATCCGGTCGCCGGACACAACCAAAACACGCCCGGTGTCGTTAGGCCAGTTGTCAGGCGAGCGCAGGCGGATATCTAGTGCGACCCGGGCGCGATTCGGCGAGGGACGGGCGAGGTGCTGCGCGACCACGTCCGGCGTGGTGGAGAGGACAATTGCTTTCGTTAGGCTGAGGCGCTGCAATTGCCGCAGCAACCGCTCAAGCAAGGAAATCCCGCAGACCTCGACCAGGGCGCCCGGGCTCTCAGCGAGGATGATACATTCGTGGCGCACCCGTGTTTCCTGAACAATCGGCGCTTCCTTGGCAAGCCTCGCTGTTCTTGTCCGCCCTTCGAGTTCGTGTTAAACCAGGTTCTCCAGCGGAAGCTCGCCATGGCACTAAACCTCTTTTCCCGTTTTCGCTACAGCCCGTTTCTGGCGCAGATGGTCGTGATCCGGCGCTGTAACCTGGCCTGCGGCTACTGTTCCGAGTTTGACAAGACGAGCGATCCGGTGCCATTCGAGATCCTCGAAAAGCGTCTCGAAAAATTGCGCGAACTCGGCACCTTCGGCATCTCGCTCACGGGCGGCGAGCCGACCTTGCATCCCGATCTTCCGCGCCTGATCCAGAAATGCCGGGTGCTGGGCTTTCTGCGCACCGGCATGATCTCGAACGGATTTTTCCTGCGCCCGGAGTTAATCGAGAAACTGAACGAGGCCGGATTGCAAGAGATGCAGATCTCGATCGACGGCGTCCGGCGCAATGAGACGACGGAGAAGGTGCTCGATAATATAAAAAAGCGGCTCCTCGCCCTGCGCGAGCACGCCCGCTTTCGCGTCACGGTCAGCGGGGTGATCGGCGCCGCTCCGCCTAACGAGGCCGAGGAAGTGATCGCCTTCGCGCGCGAACTCGGGTTCACCCCGCGCGTTCTCCTCGTGCACGACGCACAAGGCCAGCTCAAACTCCAGCCGGAGGAAGTGAAAGCTTTCCAGCGCATCGTCGACACTCTGCCGAAAAGCTGGATGGATTTCTCGGCTTATCGCAAACGACTGGTGCGCGACGGCGCGGCGCCGTTCAAATGTCGCGCCGGTAGCCGCTATCTTTACATCGACGAATTCGGCAACGTGAACTGGTGTTCCCAAACTCGCGCCGTCTGGTCAAAGCCGCTCTTGAACTACACGCTGGAAGATCTGCGCGAGCAGTTCTACACCCACAAATCGTGCAACGAAACCTGCACCCTTGGCTGTGCCCGTTCCTCGAGTCAGCTCGATAACTGGCGGTCGCAGGCGGCATCCATCCGGGGAGCGCGGGCGCCCTCGCCCGCTCTGGCCCGCGCCTCGCGGGCCAGCCGCGCAAAAGGCTAAGGGCTGCGTGGAGGAAATCCGTCGTCGAAAAATTCCCCACCGAACTTTGCGAATGCGTCCTGTCGGGATGATCGCCGTACCCTTCTACGAGAGGCGCGCATCGCCAGTGCCGCCTCGACGCTGCGGACGCGTGGCGCGCGAGGCGCGTGCCAGAACGGGCGAGGCGCCCGCGCTCCCCAGCCAGTCACTCTGCCTCGAGCGTTGGATCATCTCCTCGGCCTGCGTCCGCATCTCAAAGGTATCGACATCCTGCCACCAGGCGGCGCCGATATCGACCGCGCGCACTTTCCCCTCCTCCGCCATCAGCCGCACTCCGTCGGCCAGGCTGCAATCGCCGTTTCGCCGCGCCCGGCGCAGATAATCGAAGAGCTCGTTAGGGCAAAGGAACACCCCGGTGTCGATCGCGTCGTAGGTCGCGAGAGTTTTGCCGATGGCGCGCACCCGATCTCCAGTCGTTTGCACCTTCATGGCGTCATCGAGGTCGAAGATGGCGTCGATCTTGCGATCGACCGCGAGATTCAGCTCGCCCGGCTCGGCCTGTTCGGCGACCTGCGCAAGCAAAGAAGGATCGAAGAGATGATCGCCCATGGTGAGGAAAAACGGGGCAGTGGGATGGCCCGCCGCGCAGAGAACGGAAAGACCGTTTTGCTTTCCCCAATCGGGATTCGGAATCGGATTCAGGCGCATCTCCGACGGAATCAGCGGGCGGAGCGACGCCACCAGGAGATCGGCGTTCACCCCGACCACGGCATGCAGGTTGCGCACGCCCGCTTTTTGCAGCCCCGCAATGATGTAGGTAATGAGCGGGCGGCCGAAAATCGGGACGAGCGGCTTGGGCAACATTTCACCCGACGCCCGCAGGCGCGAGCCGGTGCCGGCCATCAGGACGACTGCGTCAGTGATTTCGTGCATCGATTAGAGTCCGTAATATTTTTTCAAACCCCAGAGCTTTACCCGCTGGGGCAGAAAACGAAAGACGAGCGGGGCGACGCGGGATTGAAAGAAATCGCCGACCGTGAGCCGCGGCGACGGATTGGCCTGCCCGATCAGATTGAGCACGGCCCGCGCGACCAGTTCAGGGGGCGGCGCGTTCTTCACGTTGCGATCGACGAAATGCCACGTGAGCTCGACCCGCGCGGCGGTGATTTCCGATTTCGCGACCGCATCGTTGAAGCCGGTGTTGATGTCGGCCGGCTGCAAATCCACCAGCCTAACGTTCCCGTTCGCGAGCTCGAGTTGCAGCGACATGGTGTAGCTGGCGAAGGCCGCTTTGGCCGCGTTGTAGGTGGCCATGAAAGGAACCGGCAGCCGCGACGCGAGCGAGGTGACGTTGATAATCAGGCCGTGCCCCTGTGGCTGCATCGCCTCCAGCGCGAGATGCGTCAGTTCGATCTGGCCAAAAACCAGAACCTGAAAAAGCCGCCTCAGCTCTTCGCCGGGCAGCGCTCCCGCGGGGCCGAAGTAACCGCTCCCAGCGTTGTTGATCACAACATCGAAATGCCCGGCCTCGCGCCAGGCCGAGCGGAAAATTTGGCCTAACGACTCCCGATTCGCTAAATCGAGCGCGACCGCGTGCAGGCGCGGAATGGCCGGGATGCGCTCGAGTTGGCGCGCCGAGCCCCAGACCTCATGGCCGTTTTCGCTCAGCGCTTTGGCCAACGCCAGGCCGATTCCGGAACTCGCCCCGGTGAGAAAGATTCGTTTCATCGCTCAGGCGCGCCTCCAGCGGAAGTGAATCCACCAGCCGCCGCCAAAAATTCCCAAGAAAATCACCGCCGCGATAATCTGCCCCACGATTCCTGGAAGCAAGAAGCGGCAAAGCGCGGCGGGAACGACAGCGATGAGAGCGGCGATGACGGGCGGAGCGATACTGCTCCATGGTCGTCGCCAGCCGAAGACGAGGCGGAGTGTGCGGTGGCGCAAAATGCCGAGGACGACGTAAGGCAAAAGAATTCCGAAAGCGGCCCCGGTCACGCCATAGGTTTTGATCAAAAAGAAATTGGCCGCCAGCGCGATCGCGCAGGTGATGGAGGAATTGATGAGATTAAGATGGGGGCGTTGCACCATGATGACGGTCTCGGCCAGACCGACGAAACAGTTCGTCCCGCAGGCGATCGCGACAATGTTTAGCCACATCGCGCCGGCGCGAAATTCCGGGCCGTAAATGCCGAGAATGACGGAACCGGCGAGCGCGATGACGGCGAGGAGCGGGAGAAGAACCCAGAGCATCCACTGCGCGACGCGCGCGAAAGCCGCCGCCGCCTGCTCCTGTTGGCCATGGGCTGTCATGCCGGCAATGAGGGGGGCGAAGATGGGATTGAAAGCCTGGTTCACCTTGCGCAGACCGCTCGCGACCTCGACCACCGCGCCGTAAATGCCAACCGTGGTCAGCGTCACCCCGGGCGCGCGGCCGATGAAAGCACCGAGCATGATGACGTCCAGCCTAACGATGACGGAATTGATCAGGTCGTAGCCGCTGATCGAGGCCGCGTACGCGAGCAGCGCGCGCGCTTCTTGGCGGTAGGAAATCGCGCCCCGGGCCGACGGGACGGAACGAAAAAGAGAGGAGGCGAGCGCGAGCGCAACGAGGCCGGAGGCGCCGGTGCCGATGACGGCGGCGATGGCGGGCCCGAAGGTTCTCCAACCGAGCGCGAGCGTGCCGAGAAAGGTCAGCGTGGTGACGAGGGATTCCGTCAGGCCCCGAGAGAAGATGTCGTGTTTCATCACCTTCATCCCGCGCGAGACGGCGGTGGAGATGCGATACAAAATGACGCCGGGCAGGGCGCAAAGCAGGACCGAGAGCACGTCAACCATTTGCGGATTGAGGCGCAGCCTGTCGCCCGCGAAACGGACGACCAGAATCGAAACCGCCGCAACGATCGTGCTTTGCCCGACGGCGAGAAGGACCGCGAGATGAAAGAGCGCCCGACTTCGCGCCCGCTCTCCCGCGGCCTCGGAGCGCGCGATAAAAGCAATAATCGTGTTGTCGAGCCCAAACATCCCGATCTTGCTCAGCACATCGGTCGTGGCCCACGCGACCAGGAAGGTGCCGAGCGCCGCCGCGCCCAGGAGGCGCGCGATGAGGAAGGTGAAAACGCCGCGGAAATTCGAAGCCAAAAGCGCGATCGTGTTGAAGAACATTCCGCGCTTCAACTCGGCGCCGGTCCGGTCCGGCCCGGCGCGCAATTCGGGGGGCGGAAATTCAGCCGCTGTCGTCACGCCATTCACGAAACGATGGCAACGCGGCCCCGCGGATGGGTCGAGACAATTCGTCCATCCTGCATCTCGTGAATCCAATCGCAGGCGCTCGCGATCCCGGGATTATGCGTCACGAGAAGAAGCGCTTTTCCCCCGCGCACCACGACTTCCTGGAGGAGCTCAAAGGCGCGCGTGGAATTTTTCGTGTCGAGGTTGCCGGTCGGCTCATCGGCGAGGATGACGCGCGGGTCGTTCGCAAGAGCGCGCGCGATCGCGACGCGCTGTTGTTCGCCACCGGAAAGGTGCCGGCTCGGGCGCGTCAGCTTGCTCCCGAGACCGACTGCCTCGAGCAATTCCGCGGCCCGCGTCCGCATTTCGTTTTCCGTTAGGCGGGCCAGGCGGCGCATCGGGATCATGACATTTTCCTGCGCGGTGAAATCCTCCAGCAAAAAATGGAACTGGAAGATAAAACCGAGCAGCTCGTTGCGTTTGCGCGAGAGCACCTCGTCCGGCAGATGCGAAACCACCTCCGAGTCGATCGACACCTGGCCGCGATCGGGATGATCGAGCAGGCCAAGGATATAAAGCAGCGTGCTCTTGCCGCACCCCGACGGCCCGACCACGGCGTGCACCGTGCCCGCCTCGAGCGTAAGCGAAATCCCGCGCAGAGCATGCACGCGTTCCTCCTCTTCCCCGAGGTAGCGCTCGATATCGCTGCAAACCAATGCGGTGCCAGCCGGCATGGGCGCAACTGTATCGCTTCTTTTCCCCACGGCTACAGGCGAGTTCGGCGAGTCGTGTCGGGCTTTCTCTGAATCCGGAACCCAGGTAGCTGAGGAATCGTTCCCCAATGGCTCTTGGCGACCCAATGACTGGGCGAAGCATTGAATGAATTCGCCGCGATTCCAGGACTGCCACCCTATCTTCTCCCGCAATCCTTCTCCCTCTCGTGCCTCTCGCTAAACTGTCGCCTTATACCGTTGTTCAATGCCTTCGACGACCGCAAATGCCATTCATTTCGCAGATCCGGCTTCTGATTTGGCAGGCAGGCGCTGTGCCTGGAGCAGCACGATCAGGTATTCGACCTGCGAAGCAAACAACACGGGATCGGTCCGCCTGGCATAGTAAGACGCGAGTTTCGCGAGCTCTTTAATCTGTTTGCGAAAAAGAAGCTTGAGCAACTTCAACTTCAGCGGCATCGAGGCGTGGAGATATCGTTGGGCGAGATCGAAGGATGGTTCGAGATGAAGGAGGCGCGTGTTATTTACGATCTGGATTGTTGGCAACACGTGCCTGGTGATATCACGTATCTCCAGCGTGACGAAGCCATTCTTTTCCGCCTTCTCCAGGTAATCTCGCTTAATATTAGGAATCGCATTGAAATCCGTACTGCAATCCTTGCGGAACATCCCCGCGATTAAGAGATATCCTCCCGCACGCAGATAACGTCGCGCCTGCTTGAGGCCGATCTCGGCATCGAAATAATTTTGAGACTCGCTCATCAGAACCAGATCGAAAATCTCGTCGGTCTCAAAGTCTTCGAATCGGCTGCTGTGAAAAGACAGATTTGGCGCGCGGATATCTTCAAAATAGCGCTTGTGATTCTTGTCCGGAGACAACGCCGTGACTTTCAGACCGCGTGAGAGCATGGCGCGGGCGTTGTCGCCAATTCCACAGCCTACATCGAGGACACTTTGCACATCCGCGGGAATAACTTGCAGAAGCTCTTGCGTATACGATTCCTGAGCTTGCTGGATGTCGCGCAGATCAAGAATGTGGAGGCCTGCGGCCGACGGCTCAGCCCAATAACCGTAGTGAAGCGAATTCAGTTGGAGGACTTCTGTGACGAAGAAAAGCTCAAGGTTAACGCCGTCGGCGGTCATAGAATCTGCGACGAAGTTCCCGCTTTGCCCGGTGCCGACGAAGTGCCCATTACATCTCGGTAAATAGACAGGGAAGTAGCGGCGAGCAAGCTCATTTCTGGGGCCAAATCCATGCCCGCGCCGGAGTCACCGTGGCGGATTGCACCCCTCGGAGATGATCGTGATCGCGGCCACATGGGCAAGACCGCCCTCGCCATGAACATCGCCGAGCACATCGCGGTCAACGAAAACCGGCCGGTGGCGGTCTTCAGCCTGGAGATGAGCGCGCAACAACTCGTGCAGCGATTGCTCTCCCGCGCCGGAGTGAACTCACAGAAGGTACGCGACGGAACATTTCTCGTCGACGCGATTTCCCGAAGCTGACCGAGGCGAAAATCTTCATTGACGACAGCCCGGGCCTGAACATTCTGGAGTTGCGCGCGAAGGCGCGGCGCCTCTCCGCGCAACATCACATCGAGCTGATCGTCATCGATTACCTGCAACTGCTTCGTTCCACTTCGCGCCGCGGCCAGGAGAACCGGCAGATCGAAATCTCGGAGATTTCTGCGGGAATCAAGGGTCTCGCCAAGGAATTGAAGATCCCGATCATTGTCGCGGCGCAGTTGAATCGGAACCCGGAGAACCGCACCGGCGACAGCAAGGGGCGGCCGCGACTGAGCGATCTGCGCGAATCGGGCAGCATCGAGCAGGATGCCGATGCCGTCGCACTTCTCGTTAGGCAGGAATACTACGCCGACACCGAGGAGGAAAAAGACGAGACCGAAGGCAAAGCGGAATTGATCATCGCGAAGCAGCGCAACGGCCCCACGGGCGATGTGCCGTTGACGTTCCGCAAAGAATTCACCCGCTTCGAAGATCGCGCGCGTGAAAAGCGCGAGCCGCTCTAGGGGTTCGTTAGGCGCAGTGTCATCCTGAGCGAAGCGAAGAGCCTGTCCTGAGATTTTGAAGGAACCTCACAATTGCTCTCGCATGTACGCGACCGGATCTCCGGCACGCCCGCCTCGATCTACAGCATGTGAAGTAAACATGCGCGCAGTGTCTGGGTGCGCACCACAACATGGCAACTATTTTTTACAATACGGAAGTCAAGAGGCTACTTCTTAACGTCGCACGTTAAACAACAGGTCGCAGTGATAGTCCTTGAGGTCCCAAGGCTAATCCTTCGGCTCACCCCGTTGAAACTTCGAGTCCGAAGCAGAAGGTTTCAGGTCGGTGCGATAATCTGCGAAGTCGCGTCGCTGATCCGTCCTCTTCCGCTTGTACGGCAACCGTTCTCCGTTCGAGAATGACTACAAGATCATCGTACCGACGGGTAGGGCGTGTTGCCCAAAGCGCACCGGGCAACGCTTTGTGGCGGTTTCGCTGTCGCGAAACGCAGCCCGCGGGTTCGTTGCGTAGGAAATCTACGGGACACCGCGACCGCGTTTCGCATAGCGGCTACAGGCGAGGACAATCTTTTCGGCAATACGCAGGGATAAATGCGACCCGCACCGCACCGGCTTTGCTGATGCTACGCTTGGAACTCAGGAATATTCCCACTGACCAATAACAATGGAGCGACTGGGGTGAGCGACATGGAGGGGGTGCTGCGAGGATAGCGGAAGCGACGTGGGGCCGAGCGCATCAAATAACCGGGCGCAGCCGTTAATAACCAACAACGAATAACAAATAACCCGGCGAAGCCGGACCGCCGACGTCCCAGTCCAGCGCATGGACCGAACCCAACTCCATGCCGAGCCCGGATAGCGCTGACCTGTTGGCCGGGTAACCAGACGCCCACTCCCAGGATCAAAAGGGCGTGAAGAAGATCTTCTTCGTATAAGGGCAGCGAACTTCAGTGCCGGGAGGATATCCAGACACATCGATCGGACCGGCCGACGGAGCGTAGGGGCTTTAAACCCAGCCCCGTTTACCTGGCGCGGCCGTCGCGACCGGATAGCCGCGCGGCTTGCCAGCGCTCAGCGAGACGGTCAGGAGTCGCTTATCGGGCGCGGGCTGCGCGAGGGGCGTGGACGTGTTCTCCGGGGTTCAGGTCCTTCAAGCTCGCCGGGGCGCTCGAGCGAATAATCTTTTTGTTCGGGAGAATGGTGAGGTGTAAGGCCTCGGCGCCGGCTTGGGATCCGTAATCCGTTTCGGGAGAACCCATCCCTGCAAGACCACCGTCTTTTCACCCGGATGCACGGCTTCGATGTTTCCTTCATAGGGACCCAGCCCGCGCTTATCGGTTTCCTGCACCGGGATCATTCCGGACTGATCCCTGGGAAGAGTATAGAGGAGACTTGGTCCCGATGGGGAAACCGGTTCTACTTTGACGGTGCTACAGCTCGCGAGGAGAAGAGCCGAGGGCGGAAGTGGAATAGATATTTTTAATAAGCCGAGATTAGAAATGATCACGACCCGTAATCAAGGCGATTCGTGCAATACAGGGTCGAGGAAGACGGAAGAGCTTGGCTGGGGGCTTACGGCTCGGTGACGACGATCGTCTGATCGGCCGGGATGTTATCCAGTTCCTGCCGGACCCCGCTTGGCCATTCAATCACGATCGACCCAACCGTGGTCGCTCCGCGCAATCCAAAGTGCA
>JALYQE010000079.1 GCA_030855965.1 Verrucomicrobiota bacterium
TCTGGAGCTCGAATTCGACCGGACAACTGCCGACCAATTCGCCGTCCAGCTCCACCGGGACATCGTCCGCACTCGTCACCCGCAGGCGCGCCGTCTGAAAATACTCCACTTCCCGCGTCGTGATGTCGGAGGTGAAAATGACGTTCTGAAGATACTTGATGATCTCGATGTAACCGAGCTGCTTGAAGACGAGGACATCGAGCAGGCCATCGTCGATCACGGCATGCTTGAAAAAGGGGAACGGCCCGCCGTAGAGGCGCCCGTTCCCGACGAGCACGAAGGAGCCTTCTTCCGTGATCGCCTCCTCCGCTTCAATCAACAACCGGGGTGGCCGCCGGACCGCAATCTGCGCGGCGGAGATGAGATAACTGAGCGGCCCGAAGTTGCGCTTCAAGGTCAGGCTGGTTTCCTTCACCACCTGCGCGTCCAGCCCGATGCCGGCCAACTGCACAAAATGTTTTTGGTTCGCGCTCGGCAAATCAATCAGGCGCGTGCGACCGCCCTGGATGATGTCCCAGCAACGGCCGAGATCGTTCGCCGGCAGGCCGAGTTCGCTGGCGAACACGTTCATCGTTCCCATTGGCATCAAGCCGAGGGCGACATCAGAACCGGCGATGCCATTCACGACCTCGTGGATCGTGCCGTCGCCGCCCGCCGCCACGATCCGGTCAAACCCATCCGCCACCGCCGTCCGCGCGCGGTGTTCCGCGTCCCCCGCCCCGCTCGTCGCGCAAAAAAAGGCGTCTCCACACATGCTGCGGAGGCGTTTCTCCCAGCGGCGGGCGCGTTCGCTCCGCGCGGCGGGGTTGAGAATGATGCAGGTTTTGGACAAGGGTTTACTTGTTAGGCCGGTTTCATCTTTTCTTCAATCGCGCCCTGCGTAGTTTCACCCGGTGAAGAAGCTTGGCCACCTGTTGCTCTGGCTCCTCGCCGGGGCCGTGCTATTGGCCTTCGTCGTCTTGCTCGGAGTTAATCTCTACGTGCAATCGCAGGGCACGCATCATCGCATTCAGCAGGAACTTAGCCAGCGGCTCAACACCCCGCTGCGCCTGAGCCAGATCAGCGTCACGCCCTGGGGCGGGCTCAAGCTCAACGGCATCACCATCCCGCAGGAGTCGCCCAAAATCGGCGGGAATTTTCTCTCGGCACAAAGCTTTCAACTGCGGGTCCAGTTCTGGTCGCTCTTCAGCGAGCGGCTCGTCATCCGGCAGGTCTCGTTGATCAAACCGGAAGTCGTCTGGGCGCAAAACTCCGCCGGGAAGTGGCGGCTGCCCGAACTGCCGCCGGACAAGACGGCCGCTTCGTCCGCCTCCCCCGCGTCGACCGAACCGGCGCTCGCGCCTCTTCCCGAAACAACGCCCGCGGCCCCCGCGCCGCCCGCCCCGGTCGTCGCCCAGCCTAACGAACCCGATCTCGCCGCTCCCCCGGCCCCCGTTTTTACCCCCGAAGTGCAACGGGTCACGCTCAAGGACGGGAATTTCACCTTCCTCGACGCCGCCGGGCGCGTCATCGCGAAATTCAACGGGCTCGACTTTCGTTCCAGCTTCCGCACCGCCAGCGCGATCAAGGGCAGCGCGCACGTCGATCGGATTTCCCTGCGCGACCGCTTTTTCATCGACGACCTGGACTCGCCTCTCCACTACGCCCCCGAAGCGCTCGCCATCTCCAATATTTCCGCCCAGGCCGCCGGCGGCACCATCTCCGGCCGTTTCGAAATGGAATTGCAGGCGCCCGATTCGCCCTTCACCGCCGAGGTGACGTTCCGCGACTTGGAAGCGGAAAAACTCATGACTAACGCGCGCGGCCCGGCCGGCATGATCTCGGGCCGGGTGGAAGGATTCCTCAACGCCGCCGGCAAAACCGCCGACAGCAATGCCCTCACCGGCCACGGCGAGATCATTTTGCGAGACGGGAAATTGCAGCAATACAGCCTGCTCGTTGCCCTCGGCCAGATCTTGCAGATCGACGAGCTGATGCAGCTGCAGCTCGAGCAGGCCGAGGTGAAATATCACATCAGCCCCGGCGTCGTCACGATCGACGAACTGCTGCTGCGTTCGCCCAACATTCGCCTGACCGCGAACGGCACGATCAGTTTCCGCGGAAAGCTCCGGCTCGATGCGCGCCTGGCGCTGAACGACAAGGTGCGCCGCCAGCTCTTCGCCCCGATCCGGGAAAATTTTCAACCTCTCCCAGAACCGGCCGGCTACGCCGCAGTCGATTTCAAGGTCAAAGGTACGGTCGACCGTCCGAAAACCGACCTGATGGATAAACTCGTCGGGCGCGACCTGCGCGATCTCGGCGGCGTCATTAGCAGCCTCTTCGGCCAGCCGAAAAAGAAAAAGAAGCCGGCCGAGGAACCGACGCCTTCGCCCTCGCCTAACGACAATGTAGAGGCGGCGGTGCCGGCCACAGCCCCCTCCGCCACCATAGCGCCTGATCGAGCCTCCCCTTCGCCGTCGGCCACACCCTCCCCTTCGCCATGAGAGTCATCGCCGGGAGCTCCGGCGGCCTCCGGCTCTACGTCCCGAAAACCGATATTCGACCGACGATGGACCGGGTGAAGGCCGCCATTTTTTCCAGCCTCGGCGAGCGAATCATCGGCGCGAACGTGCTCGATCTCTTCGCCGGCACCGGCGCGCTCGGGATCGAGGCCCTCAGTCGCGGCGCGGCCTCGGTCATGTTCGTGGAAAGTGACAAACAGGCGATCGCCGCGATCGAACGCAACCTCGCCCAAACGGGGCTGAGCGGCCGGATCCGGAAACAGGACGTCTTCGATTTCCTCAACCACGCCAGCACGGCCGAGTCGCACGAACTGATCTTCGCCGATCCGCCCTACGACAAATCGAAGCTGGGCGATTCCTTCAGCAAGCTCCTCCTCCGCAACGACCGCCTGCCCGCCCGCCTAACGAGCGACGGTATTTTTGTGCTCGAGAAAAGACCGGGGGAGCGCCTGCCGACAACAGAGTTCTGGGAAGTGACCCGGCGCAAAACCTACGGCGCGACCGAGACTATTTTCCTGCAACGCAAAGCCGGCGAATGATTCGCTTTCTCTACAACCTCCTCTTCCCTCTCGCCCTCCTGGTTTTCCTGCCGGGCTACCTCGTAAAGATGCTCCGGCGCGGAAATTACCGCGACAAATTTGGGCAGCGCCTTGGCTTCTACGACGCGGAAACGCGCGCCCGGCTCGCGCCCGGCGCCACCTGGCTGCATGCAGTCAGCGTCGGCGAAGTGATGATCGCGCTCAAACTCGCGGCGGAATTGAAGATGCGCGAGCCCGCGCTGCGCATCGTCCTCACGACCACGACCACGACGGGGCGCGCTCTCGCCCTCCAGCAGGCGCCGCCCTGGGCCGAGGTCCTTTACACCCCGCTCGACTTCTGGCCGATCATGCGCCGCGCTTTCGCCGTGATTCGACCGAGCCGGATCGTCCTCGTCGAGGCGGAAGTATGGCCGAACCTGACCGCCATCGCGTACCGGCGTAAAATCCCGCTCGCCCTCGTCAACGCCCGCCTCTCACCTCGATCCGAGGGGCGCTTCCGGAAATTCAATCTGTTCGTTAGGCCGTATTTTTACAGGCTGGACCTGATCTGCGTTCAGGAGCAGGAGGACGTCGCCCGCTGGCGATCGTTAGGCGCGAGGCCGGAGTCTATTTATCTGGTCGGGAGCATCAAATACGATCCCGAGAATGTCGACGCGCATTCCGAAATTCCGCGCGCCGTTCTCGACCAGATGGGAGTGGATCCGAGTCGACCAGTCGTGCTCGCCGGCAGCACGCACCCGGGCGAGGAGGAAATACTAGGCCGAGTCTTTCTCGAGCTGCGGCGCAATTTTCCCGCGCTCTTTCTCCTCATCGCTCCGCGCCACGTCGAGCGAGTGCCGGAGATCGCTTCCCGCCTGCGCGCACTTGGCCTCGCCTCGATCCGCCGCAGCGCTGCCGGCAGCG
>JALYQE010000083.1 GCA_030855965.1 Verrucomicrobiota bacterium
GCCGGGTGAGAAGCCAGAGCGCAAGCAGAAGGCCCAGGGCGGCCAGCGTCACCCGCACACCGACGGAGAGGGACGCGCGCGGAGTCACGGAGGCGGGTGGCGTCGGTTTGTGGTGCGAAAGAAAGCCGCCTCGGTGCGCTGGCTGCAGCTACCGGCGGCGCGGGCTAAACCTTTTTTACCAAGGCGATCACCACGGCGATCACGGCCAGGACCACCAGGATGTGAATAAACCCGCCGAGAAGATTGAAGCCGAGCCAGCCGATGAGCCAGAGCACGAGCAGAATGATTGCGATGGTGTAAAGCATATCAGCAGATCGCAGCCGCCGAACGTTTTGCGTGGGTAAATCTCTTTCCTGACAGAGCGTCAACACTAGCTCGAAGCAGGCGCGTCCCGATGACTCGAGCCGATCGCGCCCGCCTCAATGTAGATGTGCTTGATCCTCGGATGGCGCTGGCGAATGGCTTTCTCCAACCGATCGACTGCTGTCTCCACCTCCGCGGCCGAGAGTTTCGGATGGAATTGCACATCCATCGTGAGCAGGACGGTGTCCGGGCCGAAGTGCATCGTAAGAGGATTCAAGATGCGGGCTACTCCGGGATCCGACTGCGCCAGGGTGCGGATGTTTTCCAGGGTTTGCGGATCGGCCCCTTCGCCGATGAGGAGCCCCTTGCTCTCGTAAGCCAGAAACGCGGCGGTCGTTCCCAGGATGAGACCAATCACCACCGAGGCCGCGCCATCGAGCAGAGGCAGCGCGAAATAATGCGAGAAGAAAACTCCGGCGAACGCCGCCAGCAAACCAAGGAGCGCGGCCGCATCCTCGAAGAGGACGGTGAACGTGGACGGGTCTTTGCTCGACTTGACGGCCTGCCAGATGTTCTCGCCTTTCTCGATCTGGGTTCGGAATTCGCGCAGCGCGATCAGAAACACGATCCCCTCGAAGATCACCGCCAGACCCAGGACCACGTAGCTCCAGGTCGGATCGTGCAACGGCGCCGGGTGGAGCAAATGCAGGATGCCTTCGTACGCGGAGATGCCGCCCCCCACGCCGAAGATCAGGACCGCGACGATGAGCGACCAGAAATAGATTTCCTTCCCGTGGCCGAAGGGATGAGCCGCATCGGCCGGCTGTTTGCTCCGGCGGATGCCTAACAAGAGCAGCCCGCCGTTGCCGGTATCGACGAGCGAATGGATGCCTTCCGAGAGCATCGCGGAACTGCCGGTAAAGGCCGCCGCGAAGAACTTCATAATCGCGATCGCAAGATTCCCGCCGATCGCCGCGTAGATTGCCAGTTTCGAAGATCCTGCCGCCATGTTGGTGCGCTTGAGCGAAACAGAAGAAAACAAAGGGAACGAAGGTGCACCTGGCAAGGGAAGGCCGCCCTCCGATTCCGGCCTTCGTTTTCTTGGTTATCTTCTTGTCCCGCCTTTTTGTTTTTTCCTCTACGACCACCGGCGCTCGGCCGCGCTGGCCCCCTTCCGCGAAAGCGCGCGCACCACTCCGATGATCGCGCCGGTTAGCACGCCCCAGGTGAGCGCCTGCCGCCATGTCGTATCGTCGGCGTCGGGGTCTTTCGGTGGTACGTTGCCGGTCACCGCGCGCCAGCCGCTCTCGAGCAAAGTCCGGCCCATGGTGGCGCCGGCCACCACGGTGAGAATGCCGACTGCGGTCCACGCGTTCTCACGCGTCATGACCTGCCGATTGAAGTTGGCCAGAGTTTCGTTCATACCGGAATGCAACGCTTCGCCGAAATCACAGGCGTTCATCCTCGAAATCGTCGCTGGACGGTGCAAAAGGCGTTTTTTTTTGATAGAGAAAGAAGAAAAACTATGCGCGCCTGAAACAGATTTCATCCTCCACGTCGGCCCGGCAATGTTTCCCGTCCGAAGCGAGAGGCCCGCGCGATTTAGAGTCGGTCGCCTGATGCTGGAGCGGGGTCGACATCAACCCGGCGAAAGAAGCTTATGAAAATCCGTCTTTCACTTTTTATCCTCGCCGGTTTCCTGCTCTTGAGTGCGCGCGCGGCAGAGCGTGCGGCGGAAGGTCTGCTCGACGGCACGGCCTGGACCGTGCAAGCCGTGCCCACGGTCGAGACCTCGAACAAGGGCGCCAAACGCTTCGACGATGTGCTCACCTTTGCCGGCGGGAAGGTTTCGTCGCGGGAGTTGCAACGCTCCGGCATCGGCCCGGTCGCTTACACCGCGACCGGAACGAAGGATTTCATGAACTGGGAAACTGTCCCGGTCTTGCAAGCCAGGGGCAAGGCGCAATGGGATGGAGTGATCAAAGAGCAGGACATCAAGGGCAACCTCAAGTGGGTTACGAAAAGTGGTGAGGTGCGCTATTTCTTCATCAACGGCAAGAAGCGCTAGAAACCGGCGGAGCGATCTCGCGCCCCCCGGGCAGTTTGCTGTTGCCATCCGCGGCTCTTCCCGCTCTGCTCTGCCCAGCCACGAAAAGCTGACGCCAAGATGTCGACGATTGATCCGAGAAACCCGCCTAACGAAATGCCGGACATCGTGGGCGTGAAACCGTCCAACCCGCTGGCGGCCAGTTTTCGGCCCTACATCTCGGCCGAGACGAAAATGCCCGAACTGACGCTGCGCGCGGTCGTGGTCGGCGCGCTGCTCGGCATGATCTTCGGGGCGTCGTCGCTCTACCTCGTCCTTAAGGTCGGCCTCACGGTCAGCGCTTCCATTCCGGTGGCGGTGATCTCGATCACGCTCTTCCGCCTTTTCTCGAAGCTGGGCGCGCGCGATGCGACCATTTTGGAAAACAACATCGTGCAGACGGCGGGCTCGGCCGGTGAATCGATCGCCTTCGGTCTCGGCGTGACGATGCCCGCCATCCTCATTCTCGGGTTCGATCTCGAGATCACGCGCGTCATGCTCGTCGCCACCCTCGGCGGGCTGCTTGGCATTCTCATGATGATCCCGCTCCGGCGCGCGCTCATCGTCGAGCAGCACGGTCTGCTCAAATATCCCGAGGGCACGGCCTGTGCCGAAGTGCTGAAAGCGGCGGCCGCACCCGGCGACGGGACGCTGACGAGCGATCGCGCGGATGAGCAAACGTCGACCGGCGGCAAGATCATCTTCGCCGGCTTCGGCATCGGCCTCGTTTACCAGGCGGCGATGCACGCCTTCAAGACATGGAAAAGCGAGCCCGAGAAAGTCTTTGGCGCGCCGCTCAAGGCGGGATCGGTTGGGGTGACGATCGAGCCGGCGCTGCTCGGAGTCGGTTACGTCATCGGGCCGCGCATTGCTTCCATCATGTGCGCGGGCGGCGTGCTCGCTTACCTCGTTCTGATCCCGGCGATCAAATTTTTCGGGGAACGCGTCGTTGGTCTCGTCCCTCCGGGAACGATGCCGATCAGTGAGATGGGCCCGAACGACATTCGCGGCGCCTACGTTCTTTATATTGGTGCAGGCGCGGTCGCGGCCGGTGGGATTATCAGCCTCTTTCGTTCGCTTCCTACGATCTGGCATGGGCTCAAAGCCGGGCTGCAGGATTTGCGCGGGAGCCGGCACGGGGCGGCGCGTCCGCCGCGGACCGATCAGGATCTCTCCATGAAGTGGGTCATCATCGGTTGCCTCGCCATCGTCGCCGTCATCATGAGCATGCCGCAGCTGCACCTGCAGTGGAACTTGCTCGGCGCGCTTCTCATCGTCGTCTTCGGCTTTCTTTTCGTGACGGTTTCTTCGCGCCTGACGGGTGAGATCGGCTCCAGCTCGAACCCGATCTCCGGCATGACCGTGGCCACGCTGCTCCTGACCTGCCTCATCTTCCTCATGGTCGGCTGGACCGGGCCGAACTATTTCGTGACCGCGCTTTCCATCGGCGGAATCGTCTGCATCGCTTCCTCCAACGGCGGCACCACTTCGCAGGACTTAAAGACCGGCTTCCTCGTCGGCGGCACTCCGCGTTTCCAACAGATCGCCATCCTCCTCGGCGCCTCCGCTTCGGCCCTTATCCTTGGTCCGATTTTGCTGAAGCTGAATGAAGCCGCCACCGTTTACGTGCCGCCCACGACCTTCGAGCAACTGACCGCGCCAGTGAGCGCGCCGCCAAACGCCGATCTCGCGCCCTACCAGGGGGTGATCAAACCTGCTCCTGAAGATTTCCGTGGCCTGACGTTGCAGGCCGAGACGGCCGGCCTGCCGCCCGGCGATTATCTGGTCAACGCCGGCGGGCAGGTGACACATCGCGTTTCCCGCAATTTCCCCGCCGACCTGCAGCCCGATCCGGCCGCGCTCGGCGCAGCGAAACGTCTGACCGGTCCACAGGGCATCGGCGATCAGAACGTCTATCGCTCCTGGTTCCGACCCGACCCGGCCGGCGGTTCGGCGCAGCAATATCTGGTCAACGACGCGGGTCAGGTCATGTATCTGGTCGATCCGGGCATCAACGGCACCCACGACACGCGACCCGACGGCAGCGTGGTGCAGAAATACGACGCGCCCAAGGCCACCCTCATGTCCTACATCATCAAAGGCATTCTCAGCCGCGAGCTCCCCTGGGAACTCGTCCTCCTCGGCGTCATGATCGCGGTCGTCCTCGAGATGAGCGGCATCCCGTCGCTCGCCTTTGCCGTTGGTGTTTATCTGCCGCTCGCCTCTTCCACCCCGATTTTCATCGGCGGCTTGGTGCGTTGGATGGTCGACCGTTATCTGCGCCGGGAAAAATTCCGCGACAAAGACCTGACGCCCGAAGAGCTGACCGCGGAAGGCGACAAAAGCTCCGGCGTCCTCCTCGCTTCCGGCTACATCGCGGGCGGCGCCCTCGCCGGCATCATCATCGCCATCATGCAGGGCGTGCCGTTCCTCGCCGGCTACAGCCGTCGGATCGAAGACTGGTCGAACGCCAACAATCCCTTCTTCAACAGCGCCTACGCCGACCTGCTCGCCCTGATTCCGTTCAGCGTGTTGGTCGTCCTGCTTTACCTCGTCGGGCGCGACTTCCTGCTCGCGGGCCGGAAAAGGCAAGCCTAACGAATTCGGGGGAGAGCGGCCGGCGCGGTGATGTTAAGCCGGAGAACTGTCTCTCGCCGCGCCGGTGGGGGCGGAAATCCTTCATTCGCTGCTCGCCATCGCCGCGAAACTCTATTTAACATCCCGGCCGCACGATGGAGACTCTGACCGAAGAAGCCCCGCCCCCGACGAAGCCGTCGGCCGTGCGCCGCTTTTCCGCGCCGGTCCTGGCAGCGGTGGTGATTTTCCATCTTCTCTTCGGCGGCGTGGCGGCGGTCTGGGTCGTGTCGCGCTACAGCGCAGCGCGCAAGCTCACTTTCAATGCCGGCCCGAAATCGCCCAACCCGAGCGAGCGCGCGCTCGAGCACCGCGTCCAGTTGCAGAAAAAAACGCAATCGACCAGCGCGCCACCGGCGGTCCCGAGACGCGTCCTGACCACCGGTATCTCCAAGGTGACTTTGCCGCCGATGCCGGAAATCAAGAGCCCGGAGAGCGCGCCCCGCAGTATGATGAGCGCGGGCGGGACGGGGAACGCCTTTGGCCCGGCCGGCGCGACCTCGGCTGGCGGCGGAGGGGGCGGGGGCGGGACCGCGATCAACTTCTTCGGCATCCGCGACCTGAGCACGAGCATTGTGATCATGATCGACGTTTCGGATTCGATGTTTACCCGCACGGGCGACGCGGATTATCCGAGCAAACTCGTCAGGCAAGGGAAGGAACAAAATTTTCAAGTCATCCGCGACGAAGCGATCAAGCTCGTGCAAAGCCTGACGCCGCAGACGCGTTTCGGAATCGTGCGCTGGTCCGGGGGCGCTTATTCCTGGAAACCGGAGCTGGTTAACGCGACGGAGGAGAACAAGAAGGCGGCGGTCGAGCACATCCAGACGGAGGTCGATTACAAGACGGCGCGCCCGAAAGGCGGGCGCGCGGGCGGGACCCGGCACGATTACGCGCTGGAGGAAGCTTTCGCGCTCAAGCCGGAGACGATCTACATGCTGACCGACGGCAACGCGACCGCCTCGCAGTCGGGCGGCGGCCTGCAACCGATCCCGCCGCAGGAGATTTACAAGGTGGCGGAGGAAGGCCAGAAGGCGCTGCCGAAAAAGGCGCACCTCCACGTCATTTACTACCTGAACGGGAAGGAAAAATCCGACGAGGTCGACATGCTGCGCGGGCTGGCGAGCCGGAACACCGGCAAATTTCAAAAAGTGGAAGCCAAGGGGCGCAAGCAGAAATAGTTCTGCCCTAACGAGCGGAAGGGAAGCGTTGCCTTTGCCGCGGGCCGGCCACAATATGCCGCATGCGAAAGGTAAACCTGAACGATCTCACGGAGGACGAACGCCAGTCTCCGAAAGGCAAGTTCCACAAATTCGTCAAGGACATCTCGATCGCGCTCGGGCGCGAAAAGGATTCGCTCGACCTCGCCAAGCGTCATCCGTTTGATCTCGCGCAGGTCCGGATTCCAAAAGGCAAAAGCTACTGTCCGTATCACGGACACAGCGCCGAGACCGAACTTTATCTCGTTGTCTCCGGCCGTGGAATCGTGCGCGATCGCACCGGTACGACGGAGGTGAGCGTGGGCGATTCGTTTCTTTTCGCCCCGGGCGAGGCGCATCAGCTTTCAGCGCCGGCGGATGAGGATTTTGTCTACTTCGTGATCGCGGATAATCCGCGTGGCGATTCCTGTTACTACCCCGACAGCGGGAAGTGGGTCGCCTTCGAGGAAGGCGGCGGCGACATCATCGCCAAGGGAGTTGAGGCCGACTACTACGACGGCGAAGAATGAGTTCGGGGACGACGCAGGGAATCAGCGGCCGCTTTGCCGCTCTGACCCAGTAATGGTAAACAGGGGGATGGCTTTCTTGCGCTGGTGGGCGCTTTTTCTTGTTCTGGCGGTGGTGTGTCCGGGGGCCGCGCAGGGCCAAAAATTTGAAGGGCGCGACCTTGTCACGGCGCAGCTCGTTGCCGAGACCGCGACGGTCGTGCCGGGCGAGCCGTTCACCGCCGGGCTATTGCTCAAGATGGTTCCCGGCTGGCACACCTACTGGCAGTTCCCGGGCGACGCGGGGATTCCGACCGAGATCAAATGGCAACTGCCCGACGGTTGGAAAGCCGGCCCGATCCAGTGGCCGATTCCGCTCAAGCTAGATGAGCCGGGTAACATCCAGATCTACGGCTACCACGACGACGTCCTGCTCATGGTCGAGCTCACGCCGCCGCCGAAAATCGACGCGTCCACCGCCCATCTCGCAGCCACGGCCGATTGGCTGGTCTGCGAAAAAATCTGCATCCCCGGAAGCGGCGAGGTGCAGCTTGATCTGCCGGTTGGCGCGCAAGCCACCGCGGCTAACCAGGAGCTTTTCACAAAGTTCCGCGACCGGCTCCCGCGCGCCCTCCCCGCGGAAGCGCGGAGCGCGGTGCAGTGGACCCGGGAGGCGAAGGAATTTCGCCTAACGATAACGGACAAGAGCCTGGCCCAGTCCGGCGCGGTCGACTTCTTTCCACTCCCGGAAAGCTCGGCCGTTGTGCTCGGCCACCCGAAACGCGAGACGGCGCCGGATGGCTCGATTGTCTTTTCGATCCCGATCGAATCGGCCGACCCGGGACTAGAATCCCTCGACGGACTGATCGTCGCCGGGGACCGCGCCTTTTCGTTAGGCAAAGCCGTCACCGTTCGGGCGAAAGATTCGACCGTGGTCGCCGCGCCGGCGCCGGCCCCAACCGGACTGGCCAAACTGCTCCTTTTCGGCTTCCTCGGCGGCTTCATTCTCAACCTCATGCCCTGCGTTCTGCCGGTCATCTCGCTCAAGATTTTCGGTTTCATCCAGCATGCGCGCGACAGCCGGGCGCGCATTTTCGGCAACGGCCTCGCCTTTAGTCTCGGGATCTTCGCCTGGTTTATCGGCCTCGCCGCCGTGATGATCGGGCTGAAGGGCGCCGGGCACGAAATCACCTGGGCTTTTCAATTTACCAATTCCTATTTCGTCGTCGGGATGAGCGCGGTCGTGCTCGTTTTCGCGCTCAATCTTTTCGGCGTTTTCGAGATCACCCTGCCGGCTTCGGCGACGAGCGGGCTCCTCGGCTGGAGCGCGCGGGAAGGTTATGCCGGCTCATTTTTCCAGGGCGTTTTCGCGACGGTTCTGGCGACGCCTTGCACCGCGCCGTATCTCGGGACCGCGCTCGGGTTCGCCTTTGCCCAGTCGGCCGGGATCATCCTGATCATGTTTCTCGCCATCGCGGCCGGGATGAGCGCGCCCTATCTCCTGCTCAGCGCGCAGCCGGCCTGGCTCCGGTTCGTACCCAAGCCCGGACCCTGGATGGTGCGGGTGAAGCAATTCATGGGCTTTCTCCTCCTCGCCACGCTCCTCTTTTTGCTCTGGGTGCTCGGGGTCGCCCGCGGACCCGACGCGACCATCTGGGTGGCGGCGTTTCTTCTCGCTCTCAGCATCGCCTGCTGGATGTTTGGCTCCTTTTCCACCCCGGTCGCTTCAGGGGCGCAGCGCGGCCTCGTCCTCGTGCTCATGCTCGTGCTCGTGCTCGGGAGCGGCTTCTATTTCATCGGGCAGAAATTCGCCGAAACGAAAAGCGCGGCCTCGAGCCAGATGGACGGCGACTGGATTCCATTCAGCCCGGAGCGCGTCCATGCGGAGCTCGCGCAGGGCCGCAGTGTCTTCATCGATTTTACGGCGGCGTGGTGCATCACCTGCAAGTTTAACGAAGCCTCCGTCCTCGAAAGCGCGGCGGTGAAGAGTGCCTTCGAGCGCCACGGCATCGTGAAAATGAAGGCCGATTGGACCAATGCCGACCCGGTCATCACAAAAACTTTGAAACAATTTGGCCGTGTCGGTGTCCCATTATACGTGCTATACCCGGTGACCAATCCGACTCAGCCCGTCATCCTGCCGGAATTGCTTACCCAGACCCTCGTTATCAATTCTTTTGAATCCGCCGCGCAGAAAGTGGCGAACAACCCATAACTTATGAAAATAAAACTGCTCTCGCTCGCACTCATTCTTGGCACCACCGGCGCGCTCCTGGCCGCCGAAGCACCGCGGGTCGGCGCCGCCGCGCCCGGTTTTTCCCTGCTGGATTCCAACGGCAAAACTCACTCATTAGGCGATTTCAAAGGCAAATATGTCGTCCTCGAGTGGTTTAACCCCGGCTGCCCCTTCGTGAAAAAACATTACGAGAGCGACAACATGCAGAAGCTCCAAAAGGAATTTACCGGCAAGGATGTGGTCTGGTTGACGATCGATTCTTCGGCCAAGGGAACCCAGGGCTATCTGACGCCGGAGGACGCGAAGAAGCAGTTGGCGGAATGGAAGATGAACCCGACGGCGCTGCTCCTCGATCCGGAGGGGAAGGTCGGCCATGGATACAACGCCACCAACACGCCGCAGATGTTCGTCATCAATCCGGAAGGGAAATTGATCTACGAAGGCGCGATCGACAGCAAAGCCTCCACGAGCGCGGCTGATATTCCGAGCTCGACCAACTACGTAAAAGCGGCGCTGGAGGAAGCGATGGCGGGCAAACCGGTGGCCAACGCCCAGACCAAGCCTTACGGCTGCTCTGTGAAATACGCCGATTAGCTGGCGCGAAATCAGGCTTGTTTCGCGGTAAAACGATTGGCCAGACGCAAGAGCGCGCGCGGTGTCAGCCTAACGAGTGTCATCCCGAGCTTCATCAGCGCGCCGGGGATGACAATCGCCCGGTCGCGCTCCAGCCCGCGCAGGCCGTCCGTGACCACCGCCTCAACCGAGACGTAGGCGAGCCCGGACCCGGGAATTTCGCCGCGCCCGTCGCGGCGCGCGACCTCGGCGAATTCCGTTTTCACCGGCCCCGGGCAGAGAGCGGTCACCCCGACGCCGGTGCCCCGCAGTTCGCTCCGGAGCGCCTCGGAGAAGCTCGTCACATACGCTTTCGTCGCGGCGTAAACGGCAAAATTGGCAATCGGCAGAAAACTGGCCGCCGAACTGACATTCAAAATCGCGCCCCGCTTCTGCGCGATCATCGCCGGCAGAAAGCCGCGCGTCAGGAGCGTCAACGCCGCCATGTTGACCGACATCATCCGGCCGACACGTTCCGCGTCCGCGGTCGCGAAAGCGCCGAGGTCGCCCAGCCCGGCGTTGTTGATCAGCAAATCGATCGCCGGTTTTCGCG
>JALYQE010000103.1 GCA_030855965.1 Verrucomicrobiota bacterium
CCTGCTGGCGGTAACGGCAATGGGATTATCGAACCGAACGAGTGCAACAGCCTTGACCTGACACTTCTGAACGATGGTTGCTTGCTGGGCTCGGCCGTCTCGGCGGTCCTCTCCACAACAACGCCAGACGTGACGATCCCAGCCGAATTCGGCTTACCCCGACACGGCCGAAAACACCATGTCGGTGAATTCCACTCCGTTCCAGGTGAGCACCTCAGGGGCATTTGTCTGCGGCACGACGATCAACTTCACCCTGACCGTCTCCTATGCGGGCGGGTCTTCGGTGTTGAACTTCTCGATCGGCACGTGCGCTCAACCGCCCGTGGTTGTGAGTGGCTCATTGGACGCAAGTGACCCTGTTCAAGAAGGTCGTCTGACCCGCAATGCGGTCGCCAGCGGCTGCGGCCCGGCCAAAGTCTGCCCGGGCATCTTCGGCACCGGCAATCGGCGCTACGACGTCCTCAACTTCCAAAATGGACCGGGCGCAGCCTGTGTGACGATCAAGACCACAGCACCCAATGGAACGGCGACTCAGCCGATTATTCCGGTGGCCTACCTGAATAGCTACACCGCGCCGACGGTGGGGAACACGGGAACGATCTGCACAAACTACCTTGGCGATCCGGGCGGAAGCCCCAACACCGTCAACACCTTCTCGGTGAATGTGCCCGCGATGGCCAACCTCGTGGTGGTGGTGGAGGAAGCTAACGCTGCTCAAACCGCGGGTGCGCCTTACACCGTCGAGGTCACTGGTCTCGTCGGCAACGGCATAGGTAATGGGACTTGCGCTACCCCGACCCCGACCCCAACTCCGACGCCGACGCCAACGCCGACGCCGACGCCGACCCCAACGCCAGCTGCGAACCTCGTTAGCGCGGCCTCGCGGGTGACCCATGGCACCGCTGGCATGTTTGATATCGGCATGCCGCTTTCCGGACCGTCCGGCAGCGAAGATCGTATCTCCAGCACTTACACCGCCGTCTTCACCTTTGACACTCCGGTCACTTCCGGAAATGTCAGCGTGATGAGCGGCACGGCCACGGTCGGTGCGATCACCGCCAGTGGAAACGAACTGAGAGCGGAACTCTCAGGTGTGGCCGACGTGCAAAACGTCGTCCTTCAAGTCGGAAACATTAACGGCGACGGACTGCCGCATGGCGATGTGCCGTTCGGTTTCCTCGCCGCCGATGCGAGCGGCAACCGGGTCGTCGATAAACCGGACTTGAACAGCATCAAGGCCAATCAAGGCGCCGTGAATGCCGGTAACTTCCGGAACGACGTCAACGCCGATGGCACGATCGCCAAGGCGGACGGCATGCTGGTCAAACCAAGGGCGGGCAACTCGCTCCCGTAAGCGAAACCGAAATAACCTATCGCTCCCGGAGTCGTCCTAACCGACTCTGGGAAGCTTGCGGGTAAGCTCGCAACAGAGGGCATCCAGCGGAAACGCTGGGTGCCCTTTGCGCGTTTTGGCCGCTCGCGTTTTTCTTTCGCTTGAATTGCCATCTGAATGACCGGAAGTTTTTCCATGCTTACCAAAGACGCTGCCGTCGTGACGCCGCCGATGAAGCCAGGTTCGGCCCAGCAAGCTGCCGCCGCCAAGAGTTCGGCCGCGAAATCGCTCCAGATATACATCGACGGCGAATTTTTCGACCAGGCCGACGCCAAGGTCTCGGTTTTCGATCACGGTCTGCTTTATGGCGACGGGATTTTCGAGGGCATTCGTTTCTACAATGGCCGCGTTTTTCGCATGCAGGAGCACATGGATCGCCTCTGGGAATCGGCCCGCTCCATCTGCCTGGAGATCCCGATCTCGCGCAAGGAAATGGACGCCGCGTTGCTCGAGACCATCCGGCAAAACAATCTGCGCGATGGTTACGTGCGCCTGATCGTGACGCGCGGCGTCGGCAATCTCGGTCTCAACCCCGCGCAATGTAAGCAGCCAAGCATCATCATCATTGCCTCGACCATCGCGCTCTATCCGGAGGAAGTTTATCAGCGCGGCCTCACCGTCGTGACGGTCGCGACTCGGCGGATGGGCCCGGCGACTTTGAATCCCGCGATCAAATCCCTCAATTATCTCAACAACGTCCTCGCCCGCCTCGAGGCCAACCTCGCGAATGCCGACGAAGCGCTGATGTTGAACGACGCCGGCAACGTCGCCGAGTGCACCGCCGACAACGTCTTTATCGTGAAGCGCGGCCAGATCATGACTCCGCCAATTACCGCCGGCGCATTGCGCGGCATCACGCGCGCCGTGGTTTTCGACATCGCGCAGGAGCTCGGGATTCCGATCTCCGAGCCGGAGCTGACCCGGCACGATATCTACATCGCGGACGAAGCCTTTCTTACCGGCACCGCCGCGGAAGTCATTCCGATGATCAGAGTGGACGGCCGCACGATCGGCGACGGCAGGCCGGGCGAGATCACCAACCGCACCATTGCGCGCTTCCGCGAGTTGACGCGCGAAAGCGGGACCCCGATTTTTTCCGAGTGATCGGACGCGCATCGGAAGGAATCGGAGCGGCTTCGCGCCAACTGCCGGTTGAATTTTTTCACCGCTTTGTGGTCTAATTGATCAGCCATGCTTTGCGACGTTTGTAAATGCAATGACGCGACGGTTTTTCTGACTCAAATTCTCGAGGGAAAAATGCAGAAGGTGAACCTTTGCGACGCCTGCTCGAAAGAGAAAGGCGTGCAGGACCCGACCGGCTTTGCGCTCGCCGACTTATTGTTAGGCATCGGTGCCGCCGAGGAGATTGAGAAAGGCGCGCCGACCCAGAAATGTCCGGTCTGCGGCTTCACCCAGGCCGATTTCAAGAAGACCGGACGACTCGGTTGCAGCGAGTGCTACCAGACGTTTTCCGAAGGCCTCGGCACGCTCCTCAAGGCGATGCACAAGGGGACTGAGCACGTCGGCAAATTGCCGGAACGCGCCGCGCGTCAGATGGAGCTGAGCGGTAAGATGCGCGCCCTGAGCGATCATCTCGAGAAGGCGGTCGCGGAAGAAAATTACGAGACGGCCGCGTCCTTGCGCGATCAGATCAAGCAACTCGAACACGAGATGGCGAGCTAACGATGAAATTCGCCCAGGTCATGTCGAGCGCCGGGGAGTGGCTCCGCGGCGAAGGACCCCACCACCAGGTCGTGGTTAGCAGCCGCGTCCGGCTCGCGCGCAATCTGCGGCATCGCTCTTTCCCGGGCTGGGCGAAAAAAGCGGAGCGCACGCTCATTCTCGAACAAATCAAACCGCGCGTGGAAGAGCTGCCGGAGATGCAGGACTCATTTTCCGAGCTCCTCCAGGACCTTTCCGCGCTCGAGAAGCAGGTTCTGGTCGAGCGCCACCTCATCAGCCGCGAGCACGCGGCCAAAGGAGTTGGCAGTGCGGTCACGATGAACCGCAAACAAACGCTCAGCATCATGATCAACGAGGAGGATCATCTGCGGATGCAGTCGATTCGCTCCGGGCTGCAATTGAAGAACGCCTTCAAGCTGGTCGACAAAGTCGACAGCACCCTCGAGGGCAAGCTCGATATCGCTTACGATCAGCATCTTGGTTACCTGACCGCCTGCCCCACCAACGTCGGCACCGGGATGCGCGCCTCCGCCATGCTCCATCTGCCTGGCCTCGTCCTGAGCGACTTGATCAATCAGGTCATCCAGGCGGTCAACAAAATCGGCCTCGCCGTCCGCGGTCTCTACGGGGAGGGGACGGAGGCGATGGGAAACCTTTTCCAGATCTCCAACCAGACCACCCTCGGAGAAAAGGAAGACGAGATCATCTCTCGCCTCACGAAAGTGATCGAGACCATCATCGAGAAGGAGCACGACGCCCGCCAGATGCTGATCCAAAAAAAGCCCGACACGCTCTGGGATCAGATCGGCCGGGCATACGGTGTGCTTACTTATGCTCACGCGATGACCTCGAAAGAGGCGCTTAATTTACTTTCCGTCATGAAACTCGGTGTAGACCTCGGTGCATTCCCCGAAGAACGGCGTCTCCCGATCGACGAGCTCTTTATCGAAACGCAGCCGGCCCATCTGCAAAAAACATCGCAACAGAAACTCAACGCAGAAGAACGCGACTTCCTGCGCGCCGAAATCATCCGCGGTCGTTTGAAACTCTTTCCCAAACCTGATATGGGTAAAGTGGCGCGGGAGCCTGACGACACACCTTCCGAGTCCAATCATAATGAATAATTTTACTCCACGGGCACAGCAGGTTCTCGCGCTGGCCCGGAAAGAAGCAGACCGCTTCAACCACAATTACGTCGGCACCGAGCACCTCCTGCTCGGGCTGATCAAGCTCGGCCAGGGCGTCGCCGTGAACGTGCTCCAAAAAATGGGGCTCGATCTCGAGACCGTCCGGATGGAGGTCGAGAAACAGGTCGGCTCCGGTCCGGAGACGAAGATGGTCGGCAACATTCCCTACACTCCGAGGGTCAAAAAAGTGCTCGCGCTGGCCGGGAAAGAAGCTCGCGCCCTGAATCATTCCTACGTCGGCACCGAGCACATTTTGCTCGGTCTTCTCCGTGAAGGCGAAGGCGTTGCCGCCCGTGTCCTCAAGAGTCTCGAAGTCGATATCGAGCGGACCCGCAACGAAATCCTCAAGGAACTCGATCCCAATTTTACTCCGCCGGAAGGCGAGCCGGAGATGGGCGCGACGGGTGAACCGACCTCCAAGAAAGATGTCAAGACACCGGCGCTCCGCGCCTTTGGCCGCGACCTGACCGATCTGGCAAAAAAGAGTGAACTCGATCCCGTCATCGGACGGCACAACGAAATCGAGCGCGTCATCCAGGTCCTCTGCCGCCGGACGAAGAACAACCCGGTATTGTTAGGCGAAGCCGGTGTCGGCAAGACGGCAATCGTCGAAGGCCTGGCCCAGGAGATTGCCAGCGGCAACGTGCCGGAACTTTTGCGCGACAAGAAAGTCATTACCCTCGACCTCGCCTTGATGGTCGCAGGCACCAAATATCGCGGACAATTCGAAGAGCGAATCAAAGCGGTGATGGACGAAATTCGCCGCTCCAAGAACGTCATCCTTTTTATCGACGAGCTGCACACCATCGTCGGCGCCGGCTCGGCCGAAGGCGCGATGGACGCCTCGAACATCATCAAGCCCGCGCTCAGCCGGGGCGAGTTGCAGTGCGTCGGCGCGACCACGCTGAACGAGTACCGCAAATACATCGAGAAAGACGCCGCTCTCGAACGACGCTTCCAGACCGTCAAAGTCGAGGCTCCGACGGTTGATGAGGCGATCCTCATTCTCAAAGGCCTGCGTCCGAAATACGAGGCGCACCACAAAGCCAAGCTGACCGACGAATCGCTCGAGCAGGCGGTCAAGCTTTCCGAGCGTTACATCACCGGCCGGTTTTTGCCCGACAAAGCGATCG
>JALYQE010000189.1 GCA_030855965.1 Verrucomicrobiota bacterium
CGTCGGCAAGCCGAGCACATCGGTCGCGATCTGACGCCAGACCGCGCTCTTGCTCCCGCCGCCCGTGAGGCGCACTTCGGTCGGGACGATGCCGAGTTCCTTGAAACGCCGCAGGCCGTAGGCGAGCCCGAGGGTGACACCTTCCACGACCGCGCGCGCCATGGAATCGGGCTTCATGTTCGCGGTCGTTAGGCCGTGGAAAACACCGACCCCCTTGGGCAGGTTGGGCGTGCGTTCGCCCTGCAGATAGGGCAGGAACATGATCCCGCCCGCTCCCGCCGGGACGGCCGCGACCCGTTGCTCCATCGTCGGAATATCCCAGGCAAACAGCTCGCGCATCTGCTCGGTCGCGGCGGCCACGTTCATCGTACAGGTGAGGGGCAGCCAGTGATCGGTCGCGTCGCAAAAGGCCGCCACTTCTCCCTTCGGATCGATCACCGGCGCTTCCGCGAAAGCGCAGATCGTGCCCGAGGTACCAAGGCTCACCGTCACCACGCCGGGCCGGATGTTCCCGGTGCCAATCGCGCTCATCATGTTGTCGCCGCTGCCAGCGCTGACGAGCGCGTCCTCGGCCAGGCCCCATTCCTCGCGCAGGGTGCTGCGCAGGAGACCGGCCGGGCGTTTGGAGGAACGAAGCGGCGGGAGCATCGACTCCAGTTTCGGGTCGATGAACTTCAAAATTGGCTTCGACCATTTCCGTGTCCGCACATCGAGCAGACCGGTCCCGGAAGCGTCGCCGTACTCCATCTGGCGTTCGCCGGTTAGCCAGAGATTGAGATAATCATGCGGCAGCAGAACACTCGTTAGGCGGCGGAAATTCGCGGGCTCGTTTTGTTGCAGCCAAAGCAGCTTGGGCGCGGTGTAGCCCGGCAGCATCGGGTTGCCGATGAGCTCGACCAGCCCGTCGATCCCGCCAAATTCCTGGTTGAATTCCTCGCACTGCGCCTCGGTCGAGACGTCGCACCAGAGCTTGGCCGGCCGGAGCGGATCGCCCGCTTCATCGAGCGCGACGAGGCCGTGCTGCTGGCCGCTGACCCCGATCGCTTTGACCTCGCTGCGCCGTTTGCCCAATTTTTCGAGACACTCGGCGACGGTTTCGGCGGCGGCGTCGATCCAGATTTTTGGATCCTGTTCGACATGCCCAGAGGGCAGTCCCTTGATTGTGCCGTAGGCGCGTTGGGCGAGCGCGACCACTTCGCCGGAGTCGATATCGAGGACCAGTGTCTTGGTGCTCTTGGTTCCGCTATCGATTCCGAGACAAAGCATGCAGTGAATATTTTTGGGAAGTGCCGAATTTGAAATTAAGCTTCGTTGGGCGCAATAAGATAGCGATGATCAAAAAGCTTCTGCACACACGGTATCGGGTGAAGGACCTGGAAAAGACGGTTTCATTTTATCGCGACGTGCTCGGCCTGGAGGAAGTGCGGCGCCATACTTCGGGCCGCGGCTCGCAGCTCGTTTTCTTGAAAGCTCCCGGGAGCGAGGAGGAAATCGAGCTCTGCAAATTCGACGAAAGCGGCCCTGTCGTGGTCGGGCCCGACCTCACCCACCTCGCCTTCGAAGTCGATAACATCGAGGAGTTCGCCAAACAAACCGCCGCCAAGGGCTACCCGCTCTCCGACGGTCCGCACCCCAACGGCCGCGGCGGCGCGATTGCCTTTATCGACGCGCCGGAAGGCTACGAGGTCGAGCTCATCCAGCGCGGCGCGGATCGTTAGGCTTGCGCAGGTTCGTTTTTTGCTGGTAAGGTTGGCGTTATGATTCGCCGGGCCCTCGCGCCTTTCTTCCTCCCGGGGACGATTGCGCTCGCGCTCTTTTGCGCCGGCGCGGTGGAGGCGAAGAAGCCCGAGGTCCGCCGGGCGCGAGCGGTTTCCGATGACGAACTCAAGGTCGCCTACGGAACGAGCGATTTCGGCCACGGCGACATCGCCGCGCCCCGCACCAAGGCCGTTTCCGTCCTGGTCGAGGATGCGCGCACGGGCGAGGTGCTCTACGAGAAAAATGCCGATGCCCGGCGCGCCGCGGCCAGCACCCAGAAACTGCTGACCGCGCTGATCGTGGCCGAGGAAGGCTACCTCGACAAACGCGTGACGGTGCAAAGGGTCGACACCCTGGCCGAGCCGGTGCGGCTCAATATCAAAACCGGCGATACCTATCAACGAATCGATCTCCTGCGGGCCCTGCTGGTCAAGAGCCCTAACGACGTCGCCCGCTGCCTGGCCCGGGACAACGCCGGCAGCATCGAGTTGTTCGCGGAGAAAATGAACGCCAAGGCGCGCTCGCTCGGCGCGATGCACTCCAATTTTATCAACCCGAACGGCCTTCCCATGCCGGACCAGTATTCGACCGCGCGCGACCTCGCCCGGATCGCGCGCGCGGCCTACGCCAATCCGACCATCCGCTCGATCGTTTGTCTGCCGCAGCTGGTTTTTCGTTACGCCGACGGGCGCACTCGCGAGTTGGAGAACACCAATAAAATTCTCAAGCGTCTGCCCTACTGCAATGGCATGAAGACCGGCTATACGGATGCGGCTGGGCATTGCCTGATCGCGAGCGGCAACATCCCCGGGCGCGACGTCATCGTCGTGGTGCTCGGCGACAGCAAGGCCGGCGTCTGGCAGGATGCTTCGGCGTTGCTTTCCTGGGGTCTCCGGCGGATGTAATTCGCGCGCCCGGAGGCGCGTGCATGAGCGAACTCTTCGAGGAACAGCTGGAAGCACTCCACGCCCGCGCGCTCCATCGCCAGCTGCGCGAGATCGGCAGCCCGCAGGGCGCGGAGGTCCAGATCGTTGGGCGGCAGCTGGTTAATTTTTCTTCCAACGATTACCTCGGCCTGGCGGCGGACCCGATCCTGCGCCAAGCCGCGATCGCCGCGATCGAGGAATTCGGAGTCGGTGCGGGCGCTTCCCGCCTGATCAGCGGGACGCAATCGCCCCACGTCGCGCTCGAAAGCACGCTTGCGAGATGGAAGAAGGCGCCGGCCGCGATTTGTTTCAGCAGCGGCTACGCCGCCGCGCTCGGGACGCTGCCGGCGTTGGCCGGGAAACAGGACGTTGTGATTCTCGACAAACTCTGCCACGCCTCGCTCATCGATGGCGCGCGCCTGAGCGGGGCGACGCTCCGTGTTTTCCCGCACAATCACCTCGGCAAACTGGAGAGCCACCTGGAGTGGGCGCGGCGCGAGCATCCGGACGCCAGGGTGGTCGTGGTGACGGAGTCGATCTTCAGCATGGACGGCGATCGCGCGCCGCTGCGCGAGCTGGTGGAGCTGAAAAAACGCTTTGAAGCGATGCTGCTGCTCGACGAAGCCCATGCCGTGGGCGTGGTCGGGCCCCATGGCCGCGGGCTGGCGGCCGAGCTCGGGCTCGAGGGCGAGATCGACGTGCAAATGGGCACCCTGAGCAAATCGTTAGGCGTGAGCGGCGGCTACATCTGCGGCTCGCGCAACCTGATCGATTGGCTGATTAATCGCGCGCGTTCCTTCATTTTTTCCACCGCCCCGCCCCCGGCACTGGCCGCGGCCGCGACCGCGGCGATTCGCTTTTTGAATTCCGAAGAGGGTGAAGCGCGCCGCAAACTGCTCTGGCGGCGGTTGGTCGAATTTCGCCGGCTGCTGCCGGACGGGGGCGCCGCCTTCGGCAAGCCGTCCGCCGCGATCATTCCCTGGCTGGTGGGCGAGGAACGGCGGGCGCTGGACCTGTCCCGGGCCTTGCAGCAGGAGAACTTCTTCGTCCCCGCGATCCGCTACCCGACTGTGGCCAAAGGAGCGGCCCGGCTCCGGATCACGCTCAGCGCCGCGCATTCCGCCGACCAGGTAGCCTCGTTAGGCGAGGCGCTCGGGCGTTTGGCCGGGTCGGCGCCAGCCAGCGGCTAGGGGCCGGAAGCTGCGCTGGAGCGCAGGAGCGGCGTCGGGATGTAGGCCGGATTGACAGCGGGATCGGCCGGGCCTTCGGCCGGAATGTCGGCTTCCGGGCCCTCGGCGGGCGGCGCGGGCTCGGCCGCATTGGCCGCATAGCGTGCGCCCTTGTCGTCGGTGCTGATCGAAGTGGTGGTCATTGTCGTGCACGACGGCAGGAGAGCCACGGCCAAGAGCAAACTGAGGGCAATTTTTGTTTTCATTTTCGGATCTTCCCACCCGGGTGAACGTGATTTCTCCCCGGTGAGTTATAATTACTATATTTTGCTTTCCGGCCGCAAGCACTTTCGCGGCACGGGCCCAGAGGCTAATCGCAAGAGGGCCCGGGGATAGACGCCTCCCTCCGGCAAGAACGGTTTTTCGCCGAGGCGCGGCTCCTCGGGCCGTGTTTTGCAGATAAACGTCTACTGAAAGCGTCCGAGAATGGCGCTCAGCTTCTTCCGCGTGGCGTCCGGCCACAAAGAGCGGTCGGTGACGAGCGCGGAATCGAGGGCGCGATGTTCCGGCCAGTCCGGGGCAGCCGGGATCCTCGGGATGACCGTGGCCAGGATTTTCTTGGCCGTGTCGGCATTGGCGATCAAGTGTCCGATCACGGTCTGGGCGGAAACCGGTTCCTCCTCGACCTTCCAGCAATCGTAATCCGTGATCATGGCCATGGTGGCGAGGGCGATCTCGGCTTCCCGGGCCAGCTTCGCCTCCGGCAGATTGGTCATGCCGATGACGTCGAAGCCGTGGCGGCGATTGAGCTCCGATTCCGCACGGGTGGAAAAGGCCGGGCCATCCATGTTGACGTAAGTCCCGCCGTTGTGGATGTGGAGGCCGAGCGAAGCGCCCGCTTCCGCGAGGAGATCGCGCAGCCCAGGACTGATCGGATCGGCAAAACTGATGTGGGCCGCGATCCCATTCCCAAAAAAAGTGTGGTCGGCCCGCTGGCTGGTGCGGTCGTAGAATTGCGAAGGCAGCAGCACGTCGCGCGGGGCGTAGCGTTCCTGCAGGCTGCCGACCGCGGTGACGCAGATGATCCAGCGCACCCCTAACGAACGGAGCGCGTAAATGTTGGCGCGATGGTTCAGCTCGTGCGGGAGGATGCGATGCCCGCGCCCGTGCCGGGGCAGGAAATAAACCCGGCGTCCGGCCACTTCGCCCCCGATGATGATGTCGGAGGGCGCTCCGAAAGGAGTGTCGACCTGGTGCTCCTGCGGGTCGTGGAGTCCCTCGATCTGGTAAAGGCCGCTTCCGCCGATGATGCCGATGGCCGAGTTTTCTGATTTCATTGTGCGCAGGGTTTATTCAAAACGGAGTTGGCTTGGGAAGGGATTAGTCGTTTTCGAGAAAGGTGCAAAATGATCACAAATAAAATCAACGGCATCATCGGCTCGTGGCTGGTGTTAATCGCATTCGTCCTCGCCTCCTGCAGTGCCCCGCCCTCCGGGATGCGATCGCGCATCTCGGGTGCGGACTCGGCCGCGGGGAGCGAGGCCGGGTTTGCCCAACCGCCGCAAGACCGACCGGGCCTCGGTACGCGCTGGGGCGAAAGGCGGCGCTCGCTGGTGGATGCAACATCCTTTCAGCGGGCCGCGCCGAATCGGCCGCTGGCGACGGCCGCCATTTATTATAATGATCGGGCCGGGATCGAAGCCATGGCCGCGGCGTCACAGTTGCGGCGCACCTGGCCGGTAATACTCGGACCGGCGGCGAGCCTCGTGTCGGTCGCGGTGAAAGACCAGAGCGGTCGTCTGCTTCCGGGAATGATCGTGGGCGATCGCTGGTTCGTGGTTGGCGAAGAAGGGCGGCGCTACTCGATCGTGGTGCGCAACCCGAGCGATCTGCGGCTGGAGATCGTCCTCTCGGTCGACGGGCTGGATGTGCTCGATGGCCGGCCGGCCTCGGTG
>JALYQE010000213.1 GCA_030855965.1 Verrucomicrobiota bacterium
CGGGAGTTCGAAATCGCCGGTCGTTTGTGCCCTCACCACCCACCTTTCGACCTAATTCATGAGAACTTATATGGCCGCTGAAGATAGCGACACAGGCATAAAGATTTACCTGCGCGAGATCGGGCAAATCCCGCTCCTCACCCCGCAACAGGAGATCGAACTGGCCGCGAAGATTAAGAAGGGCGACAAGGAAGCTCGCGCCCTGATGATTCGCTCCAATCTGCGACTGGTCGTCAAGATCGCGCACGATTATGCGAACCTCGGTCTGCCCCTGCTCGACCTCGTTTCCGAAGGCAACATCGGCTTGATGAAAGCCGTCGAACGCTTCGACCCGGCCAAGGGCGGCAAGCTCAGCACCTACGCCGCCTGGTGGATCAAGCAATCGATCAAGCGCGCCCTGGCCAACCAGAGCAAAACGATCCGGTTGCCGGTGCACCTCGTCGACAAAATTTCCAAGATGCGCCGCGTCTCGCTCCAGATGAGCGAGGAACTCGGCCGCGAACCAACCGACGACGAGCTCGGCGAAGAAATCGGCATCGCTGCAGGCAAAGTCTCGCAGCTGAAGACCGTTTCGATTCGCCCGGCTTCGCTCGATGCGCCGATCAGCGACGACGATTCGACCGAGTTTGGCGAGATTGTCGGCGACGAGGACGCGCAGACGCCGTTTGAATTGCTCCGCGATAAGAACCTGCGTAACGAAGTCGGCGGTTTGCTCGACGTGCTCGACGATCGCGAACGCAAGATCATCTTCTCGCGCTTCGGGCTCGATGGCGGAAAGCCGAAGACCCTCGAGGAAGTGGGCAAGAAATTCGGTGTCACGCGCGAGCGGATTCGTCAGCTGCAAAACATTGCCCTCTCGAAACTGCGCCGCGCGCTGAGCAAGAAAGAGCGCCCGGTCGACGTCGAACTGACCGCGGAAGCCTAAGCTGCTTCAGCCTAACAAATTTAAAACGTGCGGATGGAAACGTCCGCGCGTTTTTCTTTTGTGAGTCTACAACCGCGGCGGGACCGCCAGTTCGAAGCCGGGAAGGTTAAGCGACAGGTTCGGATTGTAAGCCGGATCGTGCAGCAGTTCGAAACCCCACTTGTGCTGCATAAAAGTGGCTTCGCTCACGAAATGAGCTTGCTCCTTCTTCGTCGGCTGATGTCCGCGGGAGGCGGACTCGGCGTGGATCAGGTTAGCGAACGGCGTCCAGACGTTGAGGTAGCCCGCCGCGATCAAACGCAGACAGAAATCGATGTCATTGAAACTGATCGAGAGATTCGTTTCGTCGAAAGGCCCGACTTTTTCGAAAAGTTCCTTCTTCACAGCCAGGCAGGCGCCGGTTACGGCCGAGATGTTCTGCTGCAACAGCGCGCGGCTGAAATAACCACCCCGACCGCGCTTGAGATGGGGAAAAGCGTGACCGGCAACGCCGCCGAGACCAAGAATCACGCCCCCTGCCTGCAAGGTGCCGTCGGGATACCAGAGACGGGCGCCGACCGCGCCGACTTCGAGGCGTGCCGCATGGCTGACTAACTCGCGCAGCCAGCCGGGTTCGATCGCTTCGATGTCGTTGTTCAGGAAAAGGAGAATCTCTCCCCGGGCCGCGGCTGCGCCCTTGTTCGTCAGGCGGCTAAAATTGAACGGTCCGGTATCGCGCAGGACTTTGGTGCCGCTATCCGGCTCCTGCGATTTTAGAAAGTCGAGCGTGCTCTTTTCCTTCGAGCCGTTGTCGACAAGGACGAACTCGAAATCCGGATAATCGGTCTGAGCGCGGACGCTCTCGAGACAGCGCTGCAGAAGCTCCACCCGGTCGCGGAAAGGAATGATGATCGAGACCGCGGGAAGTTTCTCGCCTAACGAGTAAACGACGCGGTGCGCCTCCGGATTTTCCGGGCTGGCTTCCACCTGGCCGGCAATGCCTTTCCGCTCCAGATGCTCGGTGATGGCGCGGCGCGCCGCCTCGCGCGCGTAGGGCTTGGCGTCGGGTGCGGCGGCGACGCTCCCGGCCACCATTCGCCAATGGTAGAGCACCCGGGGAATATGGCGGATCTGTCTTGGCTCGAGCCGCTCCAGGCAACGCAGCACGAGGTCATAATCCTGCGAGCCTTCAAACCCTTCGCGGAATCCGCCGACCTCGCGCACGAGCCCGGTGCGGTAGAGACCGAGGTGATTGATGAAGTTTTGTCCAAGGAATAATTCCGGATTCCAGTCGGGCTTGAAATAGGGACTGGATCGCGCACCGGCCTCGTCAATTTTGTCCTCGTCGGAATAGATCAAGCCGGCGTCGGGATGGCGATCGAGTTCGAGTGCGAATTGAGCGAGCGCGTCTTCGGTTAGGAGGTCGTCCTGGTCGAGGAGCGCACACCACGCGCCGGTCGCGAGTTGCAGCGCGGAATTGGTGCAGGCGGCGATGTGGCCGTTCGTCTCGCGAAAGGTCAGCTTGATCCGTGGCTCGTCCGCCGCCGCCTGCTCCAGTCGTGGCCGCACATTCGGATCGGCGGACGCGTCATCTGCGATGCACAGCTCCCAGCGTTCGTAGATCTGATTTTTGACCGAGGAAATAGCGGCCCCGAGCAGGTCGAGGTCCGGGTTATAAACCGGAACGAGAATTGAGACGAGCGGCTGCTCCTTGATCTGACGAAGTTCCCTTCGCAGCGCCACGGGATCAATTGTGGCGAACCGCTTGAGCCATTCCGCGTAGGTCGGCGGCTTCTCCGGCGGTGGGATTTTGGTTTTGAAAAACTTCATCCGGACACAGCGCTGCGATGAGCGGCGAGCGAGATCGCTTCATCGATCAGGGCGCGAAAGTCGCGCCCAAAACGGTCGAGCGTAAATTGGCGCTCGTAAGTCTGGCGTGCCCCGGCGGCGAGCTGCGGAATGAGATCCGGATTCTCCAGCAAACGGCGCAGAGCCGCCGCTAGCGCCTCAGGCGCTTCCGGCCTAACGAGCAAGGCATCCTCGCCGTCGACCAGGATTTCCAGGACGCCCCCGACGGTGGTGGCCACCAGCGCCTTGCCCAGGCTAAGGGCTTCCAGGATGACGACCGGCAAAGCTTCGTCCCGTGACGGTGAGACGATCACATCCGCGTTCCGCATCAGCCCAATCGCGTCGGCATGATCGAGCGCGCCGGTGACGGAAATATTTTTCAGCGGGGCGGCGATACGATCGACCTTCAGCCAAAAATCCGGATCGAGAATCCGGCCGCCCAATTGGAACTCCGCCTTCTCCAGCAACTCCGGCGGCAGCAGAGTCAAAGCTTCGACGAAAATATCCTGCCCTTTGCGCGGCTCGATGCTGGCGAGAAGAACGAAACGCAGCCGTCGCCCGCTTGCCGGCTCACTCGCACTCACGCCGAGATCTGGAATGGCGTTGTAGAGCGTCTTCACCGGCCGATCGGTAAACGGCCGGTAAATTCGCGCGGTTCGTTCGGAGGGCGCGAGGATGAATTCCGCGAGCGGAAAGGCGCGGCGCAACTCCGCATCCTCGCGCAGATAATGTTCGCCGACCGAGCCCGGTTCGTGGATCCACCAGAGCACTGGCACCGCTTCTTTCTTCAACGCGGGCGCGACCGCTTTGCTCCGGATGCTGTTCGCAACGACGCAATCGAAGTGGCGCGCCAACTGAGCAAAAGAAGGGTGGCCGTCCGCCACCAGCGGGTCAATCACGACCGGCGCCCCGAGTTCGATTAGTTTCTCCCGCAGCGGTCCGTCTTTCGGCGACAACACGACGACGAAGATGCCATTCTCGCGACACCAGCGCGCGGCGTGATAGAGCATGATTGGCGCGCCGGAGAGCGAGAGGTCGTGCGAAACGAAAAGCAGATCGGGCGCGGCGTTGACCGCCTGCGGTTCCTGCCGCGCCATCATCCGAATTGGCGTCGGCGAATCGGTATGCAGCCAGTCCCGCATGTTCTCGGGGAAATAAGGATCGTGGGTGGTGAATTCCGACCAGCGCTTGAGGAGGTAGATGGAGGACTTGTCGCGCTCCGGAGTTCTTTCTTCCTCGGCTCCGATCGAGACGTGGCCAGTGTGATAGAGCGTCGCGAACGGCGTGTAAACGCAGCGCAACCCGGCTTCGCGGATCTTGAAGGAAAGATCGACGTCGGAATGCCCGATCGGAGTGTTGACGGCGTCGAAACCGCCGACCCGGCCAAAATCTTCGCGGCGAACCGCGAGACAGGCGGCCGAGAGAGCCGCCACATTCCGCAACGACTGCGCGATGTTGAAGTGCTCGGTCGAATCGGCCGCGCGCTGATGCAGCGCGGTCCCGATCAAGCCGCGCACCCCGGTCACGAGCCCGGCGTGCTGAATCTTGCCCGTCTCGTAAAGCAGCTTCGGCGCGACCGCGCCCACTTCCGGATTCTCCAGCGGCTCAATCAGGTTCTGCACCCAATCGGCCTGCACGCTTTCGACATCGTCATTGAAAAAAATGAAGCGTTCCCCGGTCGCGGCCTGCGCCCCGACGTTGCATTTGTCGGAAAAATTGAAGGGCTGATCGTACGGGACGCAAAGCAGGGTCGCATTCTCCGGCTGCAATTTCTGCAGCGGTTCGATCAAGCCGCTGTTCGTCACGATGACGATTTCCAAATCCGGATAGCGGGTCTGGCGCGGCAGGCGTTCCAGACAACTTTGCGCGCGCGTCGGCGAATCCGTTGGAATAATGATCGAGACCCGGGGCCAACTCGCGAGCGTAAGCCGGGCGCGGTTGGCAGTAGGGTATTCGACGATCTCGGCCGGCAAATTGCGCCGCTGCATCGCATCGGCGAGTGCCGCGAGGTTGGTTTTGCGCGCATCCGGTTTTCCGCCGGTCGAGCCCGACTCCGGATGCTCGCGCCAATGATAGAGCACATGCGGGACATGTTCGATCGCGCACGCCTGCTCCGTCGCGCGCAGGGCGAAGTCGTAATCCTGCGAAAGATCGAATTCTTTTCGAAAATTCCCGACGCGAGCCACGAGCGCGCGCCGGTACGCGGTCAGGTGGCCGATATACATCGACGAGAGCAGCAGCTCGGGACTCCACTCCGGTTTGAAGAAAGGCGAATGCCGCCGGCCCTGGAGATCGCATCGGTCTTCGTCGCTGTAGAAGATATCGGCGTCCGGCGAAGCGAGGATCGCCCGCGTCATTTCGTAAACCGCAAACGGCGCGACCAGATCGTCGTGATCGATGCAGGCCACGAAGTCGCCTGTCGCCATCGCCAGAGCACGATTGGTGTTCTCGGAAATGCCGAGATTTTCTTCCAATCGCTCGACGCGAATCCGCGGCTCGCGCTCGCTCCATTGCTTGATCGTCTCCAGCGTCTCGGAAAGCGCGGAACCGCCGTCGACCAGGCAGACTTCCCAGTTCGGCGCGCTTTGGGCGGCGATCGACGCGAGGAGTTCCTCGAGAAATTTCGCCGGCGGATCCTTGACCGGGAGAAGGAAGCTGATCGTGGGCGCGTCCTGCCAGAGCGTGGCGAGGCGGCGCTGTTCCGCCAGTCCACTCTCGTTAGGCTCATGTTCCTCCCGCCAGGCGACATAACGATCGACCGGCTTGGCTGGCTTGGCCGCGGGGGTTTTCTCCTTCGCCGCCGGCGGCGAATCAACCGGTTTGCCGCGGCGCAGGCCGAGATTGGCGGGAATGCGCTGGAGTTCGAGGGCGATCCGTTCGGCGAGGGGCTTTTTCGTTTTCGGCCCACCTGACGGGCGAAAACATTTGCCACCTTTGCGACAGGCGCTTTTGGCGGAGCTCAGAATCTGCTTCTGCTCGCGCAGCTGTTTCTTGAGTTGGTCGATCTGCTGTTTGCGCGATTCGCTTTCCGAGACCCAGTGGCGCAACTGCTCGTGTTGCCCATCCATCACGAGCTGCGCTTTGGCCCGGTCGCGTCCGAGTTCTTCAAAGCGCTTCCGCAGTTCCTCCATTTGGCGGCCCTGCTCGTCCATGATTTCCTGCGCCGTCCAGCGATCCTCGAGGAGGGAATCGAGCCAGACCTGGCGAGCCGAGAGCGCCGCCA
>JALYQE010000223.1 GCA_030855965.1 Verrucomicrobiota bacterium
TCTATCTCGGATGGCGCGGGCGGGTGGTGCATCGAGTGCATCCGCTGGTCGACGCGGCGACCTGGCTGAGCAAACAATCCAGCTTTTACTCGCGCAAGAATGCCGCCACCCGCATTTCCTCGAGCACACCGATCACGGAAGCAATCTTCACCCTGATCCGGACGGCGCGCCGCGATACCCCGGGGATTTCGCGCACCATCGTGATCGGCCATTCCTTGGCGCGCTAGTCCTGGAAAAGGCGCTGGCGCAGGCCTTGGTAGGTACTTTGCTTTATGAAGAGCCGTTTGTTCCCGGGATAAAGAAAGCAAGGGCCGACCGGGTATTTAAGCCGGCCGACCTCATCCTCCTGGTCAATTCCCCGGCGGAATCGATTTACTCCAAGGAGTTGATCGACATGTATCGCGACACGACCCCGCCGCTCGGGGCACCGCACGTCATCATGATCAGCTCGGATGCCGACAAGGCGACCGACGTTGCTTTCCCCATCGGGACAAAGCTATCCAACATTCCGAAGTTACTCACGGGCGCGTTTCGCGGATATCACGAGGAGAATCGTGACACCTCGCAGTATAACTATTTCACCCGCACTCCCGGCCACAATGACTCGCTCGTGAGTCATCGCCTGGTCGATCTGCCCCGGCAGGAAACCCCGGAATTGCCGGCCGATCCTTTTGACATGTATCTAAAGAATCCCGCCGGTGCATTTGAGAACGTCACCCTTTACACCGGGACGCGCTCGAAATGGACGCAATGGCGGATCCCGCGCCGCGGCGAGAATCGGACCAACTATTGGATGCTGCGCGTGCCGAAGCAGATCATTGGGGGACACGGGCCGATTTTCGAACGGGAATCGTGCGACCTGATGGCGGCTCTCTTCCGCATCGCGGCGGCACCGGAGAAAGGCGCCCGCTCCTTCGAGGTCAAGGTCAAGGCCAGCGCGGAAGGTGCGATCAAGAAGACGGAGCAGCGGCTGCAACGGCTGCCGGAAGGTGAGACAATCGTGACTCCGGCCCAGCCCGCCGCGGACGAGGCCAGCAGACCGCCGCCCTAACGAAAACCTCTGCGCTCGAGGCGCTTCCCAGCGGTTTCCGTTTAGCGGTCGAAAATTCGTCTGGGAAAAACGCGCACCGATGGAATCGTCTGCAGATGACGACGGAACGCGACTACGTGCTGGGGACGCACGACGAGGAACTGGCCCGGCTCGGATTACAGCACCGGGTCTGGCGTGCCATCGCGCTCGATTGCTGGCGGAAAGCCGGGATCACCCTCGGCAGCCGGGTGCTGGACGTGGGGGCGGGGCCGGGTTATGCCGCGGTTGATCTGGCTGAAATTGTCGGACCGACAGGCAAGGTCGTCGCCTTGGAACGCTCGAGTAATTTCATCCGCGCGCTCGAAGAAAGGCGCCGCGTCCATGGTTTGAACAACCTGCAGGTTCACGAGCTGGACTTGATGACTGATGATTTGCCGGAGGAATCGTTCGATTTTTCGTGGTGCCGCTGGGTGGCTTCGTTTGTGACCGATCCGGCCTTGCTCGTGCAAAAACTCGGACGCGTGATGCGCCCGGGAAGTTTCGCCATCTTTCATGAGTATGCCCACTATCTGACCTGGCGTTTTATTCCCCGACTCCCCCACCAGGAACGTTTCGCGGAAGAGGTCAAGGCGAGCTGGACTGCGGTCGGCGGGAAAGCCGATATCGCGCTCGATCTTCCCGCTTATCTCGAGCAAAACGGCTTCAGAGTTAGAACCACTGTGCCGCGGATCTATTGCGTCGGGCCAAGTGACTATATGTGGCAATGGCCGGCCTCCTTTGTCGGGATCGGGCTGGCCCGGCTCCAGGAACTCGGAAGGATCGATGAAGACTTCGTGGCCAGAGTGAAACAGGAGCTGGCTGAGGCGAGCGCGAATCCGAACTCACGCTTGATCACGCCACTGGTCCTCGAAATCGTGGCGGAGAAAGTCAGCTAGCCGCCCATGCCGTGGACCGTTTCACATCCGGCGCTCGTTCTGCCCTTGCAGCGTTTCTCGCCGCGACCGTTCGACTTTGCCGCTCTCATTCTCGGGAGCATGACGCCAGACATGGGCTATTACGTGAATAACTTCAAGCTCGCGACCTTCGCCCACACCCTGCCGGGCAGCTTCATCGCCTGCGTCCCTCTCGGCGTGCTCTTGATGGTCGTTTTCTATCTCTTCTGCAAACCGCTTTGCTACGCCCTGCCCGCACCCCATCGCCAGGCGTTGCTTCCTCTCTGCCCGGCTTTTCCAGCCACGGTGAGACGATGGGCAGTCATCCTCCCCTCCCTCTTGCTCGGCGCCTGGAGTCATAACTTTTGGGATGCTTTCACCCATGAACACGGCTGGTTCGTCGAACGAATTCCGTGGCTCATGCAACCCGTTATGCAACTCACTCCCATCAACGTGCGGGTCTATCTCGTTCTCCAGGAAATGAGCACCGTCCTCGGGTTTGCGATCGTGGTGATTGCTTATTGGAGATGGTTAAGGCGCCAGCCCGCCCCCCGGGCTGATGAATCGCAGTCAGAGGCGTGGCGCTATTTCTTTTGGCTCGCGATCGCGGGGGCGTCGCTTCTTTTTGGCTATCCTGCGGCCGCCGCCTACGCCAACTCCGTCTCGGCTCATGGTTTTCTATTTTTGCGCAGCATCCTCTTCCGAACGGCCGTCTACGCGCCCCAGATCGCGGTCCCTTTAACGCTTGTCGCCACTGCCATCATTTACGCGCAACGAAAACGCTCCCCCGCTGGGCCCCACGTCCTTTGAGGACTCCTTCCTCTTCGCCCAAACCGAAACTATGAAATCCAAATACGACGTCGTTATTCTCGGTGCGGGTCACAATGGCCTTGTCGCTGCCTCTTACCTGAGCCGCGCCGGGCTGAGCGTTCTCCTGCTCGAGAAGAACGACTACATCGGGGGAGCCACCACATCGCAAAAGGTCTTTCCCGATTACGATGCTCACCTCTCGCGCTACTCCTATCTCGTTAGTCTTTTTCCACAGAAGATCATCGACGATCTGGGCTTGAATCTCGAGCTGCGCCGCCGCGAGATCGCTTCCTACACTCCCTATGCGAGGGAGGGCCGCCACGGTGGCTTGCTCCTGAGCAACGTGTCTGAAACACAGAGCCGCCGGTCGATGGCAGAGTTAACCGGGACCGACGCGGAGTTTGATGCGATGAAGCGGTTCTACGCGCTATCCAGGACGTTCGCTGAGAATGTCTGGCCCACCATGCTGCAACGGTTACAAACGAAAGGGGCCCTGCAGCAAAACTTTGCGGAGAGCGCCCATGCCCGGGAAGCCTGGCGCAGCCTGGTGGAAGAACCGCTCGGCAATGCAATCGAGCGCTATCTTCAGGATGACCTCGTCCGCGGCCTGGTCTTGACCGACGGGAAGATCGGGGTTTTCACCCATGCACACGACGAGTCACTTCTCCAAAATCGCTGCTTTCTCTATCACCTGATTGGAAACAAGACCGGTGAGTGGAAGGTGCCGGTGGGCGGGATGGGAAACGTCGCGCGCCAACTCGAACTTACGGCCCGCAAGCACGGTGCCGAGATGATCACCCGGGTAACGATCAAGGGCCTTGGCCTTACCGGTGACAAACGGACGGTGGATTTCGAGGTTGATGGCAAACCGCAGGCAGTAGAGGCGCGTTTTGTTCTGGTGAACTTCGGACTAAACGTCCTGGCCCAGATCCTCGGTCAGTCCTATGAAGCAGATGCGACCGATGAAGGATCGGTCTTCAAGATCAACATGCTGCTGCATCGACTGCCCCGGTTAAAGGACTGGGCCAACTCCGGGACTGATGCCTTCAGCGGTACCTTTCACATCGACGAAAGTTACAAGCAGATGGAGACCAGTTACAGGGAGGCCGCCCAGGGCCGGCTGGCAGGCAAGGTTCCGAGCGAGATCTATTGTCATACCCTCACCGATGACAGCATCCTCTCTCCCGAGCTGCGAGGGAAAGGGTTTCACACCCTCACTCTTTTCGGCGTCGACACGCCGTTCCCGTTATTTGAGAAGAACAACCCCGAGATGCGGGAGCGAGCGCAGGCGGCGTTCATTGCCGGGCTCGACCAATGGCTCGACGAGCCCTTGCAAGATTGTCTCGCCAAAGCTCGCGACGGGAGCCCCTGCATCGAGGGGAAAAGTCCGGTCGATATCGAGGAAGCGCTTGGTCTTTATCACGGCAATATTTTCCAAACAGCGCTCACTTTCCCGTTTGCGGAAACCAAAGAGCAGGCCGGCCAATGGGGAGTAGAAACGGCTTACGAAAACGTCTATCTCTGCGGCTCGAGCGCTTCGCGCGGCGGAGCGGTCAGTGGCATTCCCGGTCACAACGCAGCCATGAAAGTCCTGGAAGAGATGGGACGTTGAGCCGAAACGACCGCTAAGGCGAACGAGCAAACAAAGCCGCCGAACGGGGCGCCAGCTTGACCGTCGTCCGTCCGTTCTTAACCGTCGCGCTTGTTCCCCCGAGTTCGTCGCTGTAACTGCCATCGGCCAGTTCCGGACCCACTTGGAATTCGCGCTCCACGCTCCTTGGCGCGCGATTGAAGACGCAGAGCACGCGATCGTCCAGGTCCGCCCTAACGAAAGCAAGTATCTCCTTTTCCACCACCAGCGAACGTCGGCTGCCGGAACGCAACGCCGGATGCCGGGCGCGAATTTTCGTCAGCGCTTCAAAGTTGGCCAAAACACCCTGCTCCGCCTCGGTCACGTCGTCGCCAAAACGCATGTCGCGGCGGTTATCGGGATCGCCTGCTCCCGTCATTCCGAATTCGTCCCCGTAGTAAATCATCGGGACCCCGTCGATCGCGAGCAGGAACGCCTGGGCCAATTTGATCCTGGCATAGCTCACGCCGTCATCGACCCGCGGGGGCGCGGCCCAGCCGACTTCCTCTTCTTTGGTCCCTTTCGGGTCGGGTAAATCGCCATCGGCATAGGCCATGAACCGGCCCTTGTCGTGATTCCCGATCAAAGGCGACATCAGGCTCTCCTTTCCGAACGTTTCCTCCGACGCGTCGAGCGAAGCCTCCAGCTGATCGAGGCCGGCCTTTTCTTCCGCGAAGCAATCCTTGATCGAATCGTAAAGCGGAAAATCAAATTGCCCATCGAGCATGTTCGGGCCAATAAAAGAATCGATGCCGACACGATGCTGGAAAGTTTCGCCTACCAAATAAAGGTGACGATCGTGTTTGGCCCTCACTTTTTCGCGCAGGGCGCTGCGAAACTTCCACCAGAATTCGGTTGGGATGTGCTTGACCGCGTCGAGCCGGAAGCCATCGAGGTCGTACTCATTCGCCCACCAGGCCGCATTGTCGATCAGCGCCGTCACGGCCTCGGCCTTGGCAAAATCGAAGGTCGGCATGTAAGGCTCGAACCAGGTCGTGAATTGATGATCGTCCCAGCGCCGCAGATTCTTGGTGCCATCGGGCAGCTCGAGCGTGCCGAACCAGTCGCGATGCTCCTTCCACCAGGGATGCTCGGCGTGGACGTGATGCAGAACGAGATCCGCGATGACTTTCAAACCATTCTCGTGCGCGGTCTTGATCAGCGACTTGAGCGCAACCGCGTCGCCGAAATGCGGCTCGACCTCCGTCGGCGACACTGGCCAGTAGCCATGATAACCGGTGTACCAGCGATGCGGCTCGGGGTATTCCTGGTAAGCCCCGGCCGGGTTCCGGTTCAGGGGCGCAATCCAGACGGTGTTCACCCCGAGCTTCTTGAAATAGCGGGCTTTGATTTTGTCTTCGATCCCGCGCCAATCGCCCCCATGAAAATTCGCGGGCGGTTTCACCTTTGGATTCTCCACTGGCCGATCGTTGCTTTTGTCGCCGTTATGGAAACGATCGGTCAGCGCGTAATACATGATCGCGTCCTGCCAGCGGAATGCGCCGGCTTCGCCTAACGAACAACGGATGACGTTGCTGGCCCGTCCGGCGGCATCACTAGCGATCACGCGGACCCAGACGCCCGGCGGGACCCCGGCAAGGGAAAGAGTCACTTCCGCCGGCTTGACCGTGGCCTGGAGAAGTTTGCTTGAACCATCCGGCAATTCCGCGAGGGCCGAAACCGCTCGTATCTCCCCCTGGCCGGAGGCTCTGATAAGCAATGCGTTCTTCTCCAGCTTGTCCGCGAAAATGGAAAGGCCCTCTCCGCTCGGGCGGCCGTCCTCGACCTTGAGCAGCGAATTCATTCCGCCGAAGCCATCCGGCTCCTGCTTTGGATTTTCCTTGTCCGGCGTCCATGCGCCATCGACCAGGAACTTGTAGCTATAGCTCCCGGGTTTGAGCGCGACGGCGGCGCGAAAGACACCGTGCGCATCCGCCTTCAACGGCGTCGCTTCCCGGCTCCAGCCGTTAAAGGAGCCAGCCACGAAAACCGTCCCCGCCTTGCCCTTGGGATGAAAGACAAACTCGTGCTGGTTCGGGCTCCGAACCGCCAGGGTGATCACCCCAGCCTTCGTCTCTTCCCCGTCGCGCACGCTGATGGGCAGGTCGATCAGGCCTTGAGCGGATGATTCCACCGTGATCTGCAAAAGCAGGCTCGCGGAGTCGTAGGCGACCTGCAGCGACGCGGCGCCGCCGACCTGTAGCTTCGAGCTCGCCCCCGGCTGATAGAAGCGGTGGAGGTCGAGCCGCAGGGTGCTGCCGGCATCGACGAATTGCACCGGAACGGGCCCGAGGAAAAACTCACCGGCGCCGACGGGGAGCGCGCAGAGGAGCGCGCCCAGGATGCTAATCGTTAGGCGAAGTGATTTCAAAGAAGCAGGCTTGGAGCGGCGCAAGCGGTGGAAGGGCGAGACCGTCCGGTCCGGCCAGGGAAGAGCGCGCCAGCGATAAATCGATCTTGCCGGCCAGTTTCTCGGCGAAGCGGAGCTTGGTTTCTGCGGGAGAAAAGCGCAAGAAGTCAACCGCCTCGTTAGGAAAAAGGACCCGCGTCGACCCCAATTCTTTCTTGGGGTGGAGATTGACCACGACGAGAAAGCGCTGCCGCGAGACGGGGTCGGCGCGGAGAAAAGCATAAAGCCAATGCCCGCCGGCCGGCTCGGAACCGACCTGGCCGAAGTTCGAATTGTGATTATTTGCCGGGTTTAAGGGGAAGAAGGCGCCCTCGCGAAAGGCGGGCTCGTTCGTGAGGGCGAGGAGCTTTTTGTAGTCGCGGCGCAAGCTCTCCTGCTCTTTGGAGAGTTGGGCGCCGTCATACTTGTGATCGTTAGTCCATTTCAACAACTCCGGCATCGACCAGTAATCAAAGATCGAGGTGCGCGCGTCATCGCCGCCGAACCCTTCCGCGCCGGCGGCGGGTTCTCCGATCTCCTGGCCGTTGTAAACCATGACCGGGCCGCGGCCGGCGCCGTAAAGGATCGCAGCCACCGGCCGTCCCACCTTCAGCCCGATGCCACCCCAGTTTCCACGGCCGGCCAGGCGGACCTCGTCGTGGTTCTCGGCATAACGAATTGAGTTTTCGAAGATAAACTCGTCCGAGCGCGTTTGGTCGAGATCGTTCGCCCAACCCGAACCGTCATAAATGTTCTTCACCGCCTTGTAACTCGGATCGTCGTAAACCGCGTCGAAACCGGCGTCGAGCAGGTCGAACATGACGTTTGATTTCCCGCCGTGCAGTTGTGAGATGACCGGATCGCTCCCCGGCACTTTGGCCGAATCGCTGTCGTAGGCTTCGCCCATGAAGAAGACGTTAGGCGAACGCTCCCGCGCCCGGTGGATGAGCCATTTCCAAAACTCCGGCGGCTCCATGTGCGACATGTCACAACGAAAACCGTCGACCCCCATGGCCTGCCAGTAGGCGATGACCTGGTCCATTTTCGTCCAGGTGTCGGGGATCGTTTTCTCCGGGGTTAGCGCGTTGGGATATTCGCGGCGTTCTTTGGCCGGGTCGGTGAAATCGAAACCGTAGTTCAGCTTGATCGTCTCGTACCAGTCGCCCAGGGCCGGCTTCCAGCTCGCAACATTGTTGCCCGTGACCCGGCCGAATTCGGTTTCGTCGCTGAAGCGACCATCGCATTTCATGCCCTCGAGTTTGCAGGTCGAGCTGATCGGGGCGCCGTCCTTCCATGTCGGCAACTGGAGCGGCGGACCGTCGGCATCCTTTTCCAAATAGAAAAAATTATTGGCGGGATGGAAGAAAACGCAGCGGTCATCCTTCTCCCCGAAAGCGAGCTCCGGTTTGATCTCGGAGTGGTAGCAGCGCGCGACATGGTTCGGGACGAAATCGATCAGCGCCTTAAGCTGGTGGGCGTGCATCCTGGCCAGGAGCGCCTTGAATTCCGCGAGGCGGTTCTTCGGCTCGACCGCGTAGTCAGGGGAAACATCGAAGTAATCCTTGATCGCGTAGGGGCTGCCCGCGATTCCCTTGAGCAGATCCGGGTCGTCGGCCGGCTGGCCGATGGCCGAGTAATCCGTGCCGGTGGCCTGCTGCAGGACGCCGGTCAGCCAGACGTGGGAAAATCCCATCTCCTTGAGCGACGCGAGGGCGGCTTCGTTGATGTCGTTGAACTTCCCGACCCCGTTCTGCGCCATGGTGCCGTTCGGCTGGCGCGTCTGGTTGAGGTTGCCGAAGAGCCTAACGAATAGTTGATAGATCCGCGGACGCGCCGCCTCCTGTCCGAGCCGACCCCGGGTTTTGACCGCGGGCCCGTCCTTCGCGCCCAGGTCGACTTCGAAATAATGCGGGATGTACTTGTCGCCTTCGCCGGCCTGGACGAGCGGATCCAGCGCTCCGAAAAGGCGTCCCCAGCTCTTCTCCGACCTGAACTCCTTCGAGTAGATCACCACTTTCAGCTTCTTGCCTAACGAAGCCAGCGGCAGACGAATGAGACGATCGTAGGCCCCGATCTCAAGCTCGAGGTCCTGGGCCGCTTCTTCGCGCTCGCTCCATTTCCACTCGCTCCACGTCCGCCGCCAGACGCGCGAGGTGTCCCTTCCCACTTGCAGGAGATAGAGTTTGTTTGCTTGGAAAGGCAGGAAAACGGTCGAGCCCTCGTAATCCTCGGCGAAAGGGAGAACGGCCGAGCCCGCGTCGGTGCCGGATTGGAGGGCGATAAAAACAGTCCGCTCTCCGTCGGCCTCGTGGCAGCGGTAGTCGATCTGCAGCTTTTCCTGCGCGATGAAGAACTTCACGACCGGGCCGTCACCGGCAAAGGCGGCGCTCATCAGGCCAAGCCAGGTGGACGCCCAAAGAAGGAAGCGGAGCATGGGCTTTCGATCACGCTCAGGCCCGGGGCCGCTCGGGCGGCGTCATCGTGGGGAGCATCCCCTCCTCTTCGATCACCTGCGCCAGTTGCTCGTCCGTCGCCGGCGTTTCCCTAACGAATTGAGTGAGGATGGCGGCGAGGAAAAGGAAGCC
>JALYQE010000247.1 GCA_030855965.1 Verrucomicrobiota bacterium
CCGGTGGCGCCTCCCGCCTAACGACGGCGAGAACGACCGTCGGCGTCCCCTAGGGTTGGAACCTCTGCTGCACCTGCCGCGGGCGGTCGGGACCGCCGTAGATGGGTGCGACGGAGCCGGGACCGACCAGGCCGTGCCGGGAGGTATTGTCGGTTACGGTGGGTTGGTTCGTACAACTGGCCAGGAGTAGTCCCGCCCCGAGCACGGTGCAGAGTAAGATGGCTTTTTTCATGGTAGTGGATTTTCCTTTATGCCGACCGCCCAGGATGGCCGCCTGCCTGCGGGGTCATTTTCAACCCGGCGAGGGGTCAAGGCAAGACGTTAAACAGGATGACGAAAAGGGCTTCTCCCGGGTCACGCCTTCGCCGCGAGAGGCGGCGCCGGTGCCGGGTGAAACTTTGTGCTTGCCCGGAAGCGGTCGGGGCGGCGAAAAGATGCCCCATGTCGCGCTCGCCGACCTTCAAAACGCCAGATGCATATCTCGCCGCGCTCAGCGCGGAGAAGCGGGAGGCGCTGGAGAAACTGCGCCAGGTGATCAGAGCAGCGGCGCCGGAAGCGGAGGAGTGCATCAGCTACGGGATCCCGGCTTTCCGGCTGAAAAGGGAAGCTGCTGGTGGCTTATGGCGCGGCGGCGCGTCATTGCTCCTTCTATCCCGGCGCGGTGCTGGGATCGCTCGGGCAGGAGTTGCAGCGCTATGACACGAGCAAGGGGACGATCCGGTTTCCGGCGGAGAAGCCGCTCCCGGCCGCGCTGGTGCGGAAGGTGTGAAACTGCGGATCGCGCAGAGGAGCGGGCACGGGAGCTAGACTTTTCCGGGGCCGGCGGCGGCGAGGCGGGGATCTTTTGATCGTTAGGCCAGCTCGGTCGCGGCCCAGAACTTCCGGAAGGCGCTGGGCCAGCTCCGGTCCTCGACGCTGCGGCGGGCGGCGGCGCTCATCTCTTTGCGGAGCGGCTCGTCCTCGACGAGGCGGCGGATGGCGGCGGTGAAGCCGGCGACATCGAGGGCTTTGGTGATGAGGCCGTTGACGCCGTCGGTAACCAGCTCGCGCGGCCCGCCGACATCGGAGACGATGACGGGTAACCCGGCGGCCTGAGCTTCGATGATGACGTTGCCAAAGGTGTCGGTGGTGCTCGGAAAGACGAAGATATCGGAGGAAGCGTAGGCTTTGGCCAGCTCGGTGCCGCTGAGATAGCCGGTGTAGCAGGCTTCGGGCAGGAGTTTGGCGAGCGCAGCAGAGTAAGGTCCGTGGCCAACGATGGATAACTGCACCGGGACTTTCTCTTCGCGCAGCCGGTGGAAAGCCTGGACGAGGATGTCGAGGTCTTTCTCTTTCGAGACGCGCCCAACGAATATAAGACGAATGCCGGCGCCGTTGCTGCCAAATTGTTTCCAGAAATCGGGCTCGCTCCGGCCCGGGCTGAAGAGCTGGGTGTCGAGTCCACGCGGGAGGATCTTGAGCTTGGCGGGGTCGATCCCGCGGTCGATCCAGCTCTGGCGGTACTGCTCGGAGTTAACGAAGATAGTGTCGAGCTGGCCGTAGAACCAGTGCATGAAGTTCCAGGCCAGGCTCTCGAGGAAGCTATCCTCGGTCAGGATGCGGATGTACTGCGGGAAATCGGTGTGGTAAATGCCGCTGGTCTCGAGATTGAGCATCTTGCCCGCGAGGAGCGCGGTGAGACCGATCGGGCCGGGCGTGCTGATGATAATCTCGGAAAAGTTTTCGCGCTGGATGTAATCGAGCATCTGGAGGACGGGCGGGAAGCTGAGCTTTTGTAACTCGTACTCGGGAAGCTCGAACTCACCGATGGGTTTGAAGTTCTTGATCGGGAGGCCATCGATGGTGAGTTCGCCGCGCGAGGTGATGACGACGAGGTCCTGGCCGGCGTCGCGGGCTTCGGCGGCCATCTTGCGGATGGTGGTGGAGACGCCATTGACGTCCTCGAGGGTGTCGGTGAACCAGGCGCGCTTGTTATTCTGCAAAACGGGCGGGATGGCGCCGGTGAAGTCGCGGCAAATCTCGCGCAGCCAGCGACGGGACGGGGCCTGGCTGTGGAAGGCGTAGATGTAAGGCGCGAGGACGACGAGGATGGGCGCGATGCTGGAGAGGGCCTGGATGCTCTCGATCATATTCCCGGCGCGGATTTGCTCGACGAATTTCTCGAAGAAGCGAAAGGCGAGCTGTTCGCAGGCGGCGTTGGCCATGAGGAAGGTGCGGCGCTCGGGCTCGGTGACGCCGGCGATCTCGTGCGCGATCTGCGCCTTTACTTCCGGTTTCGAGAAGTAACCGGAGAGCTCGCGCCAGAGGGAAATGTTAGCTGGCTTGGCGAGGTCGAAAATTTTCCCCGAGAGGACGCCCTGGGTGATGAAGCCGGCCTTTTCCTTGAGGGTGAACTCGGTCGGGTCGCGCCCTTCCATGAAGCGGGAGAACATTTTTTCCACCAGGCCGGCGCTCGGGCCGAGCTTCGCGGTGAAGCGGTCCTGGATGAAGCTGGCGAGGGTGTTGTAAAAGCCGTGGGAAAGGGCGAGCGGAGTGCCGCCTTCCCCGTGCGCGATGCATTTGCCCGCGCGGAGGTGGTTGAGAAACTCAGCGGGGGTCCTGGCGGCGGGCGTTTCGGTGAAGACGGAGCCGACGAAGATCCCGCCGTGATCGTCGGTGCCGCCGACGAGGACTTTTTTCCACGGCTCAGGGTGCGTCGGGACCAGGTTGTGGCGGTTGGCGAATTCCTCCACTTTTTCCGATGTGAGCTGGCCGAGGATGTGCCGGGTGAGCTCGCTCAGGAGCGCGTCGCGGAGGCCGTTGATGCCCTCGAAATGCCGGAAAAGGAGGATGAGACGCTCCAGATGCGAGGTCGTGAGCTTACCGTTGATGCTGTAAAGCGGGTGCGCGACGGCGTGCGCGATCGACTCCCGTTGCAGGAAGACCTGGAGGTCGAAAATGTTCTCGCGTACGCGGACAATCTCGCCGTGCTGAGCCTCGTTCAGGCCCCAGGCGAGCAGATTTATTTTGCATGGGTCCTGCGGGAAATAGGTCGTAATCTGCTCGCTGATAAACGTATCAGCGCGCGACGAAATCGCGAGACAGCCCTCGATGGTGTCGTGATCGGTGATGGTGACGAAGTCCATCCCGGCTTCCTTGGCGCGCGCGTAAAGGTCCAGCGGATCGGTGTAGCTGTCGGGGAAATCGAACCGGCGAAAGATCCAATCCTCGGATCGATCGCTGAATTTCGAATGGAGATGAAGGTCGCAGCGGCTCATGTTGTCAGCGCTGGTTCGGCGACGAGCCAATCGCGGTAAGTGATTGCCTGCCGGCTGCTCAGGGCCTTGTCGATGAGCGCGGTGATTTGGTCCCAGATGGCAGGATGATCGAGATCGGGCGGATGAATGCCAAGCCGGAGGAGCGGGTTGTTCGCGAGCCGCCGGAAGAGGGAGCGATTCCAGGCCAGGCTCATGGTTCGGCGCCAGCCGCTGCGGACACTGTAGACGAGCGATTGCGAGGCAAAGGTGCGATCGCGGGCGAAATCCTTCACCGTGCGGAGCGTGGTGGTGTAGCTCATGCCGGCGTCGACCGCGGCGCGCTCCGCCTCGGCCCCGAGCAGCCAGGCCGGGGCGATAAAGCCGTGCGTTTGAAATCCATGCGTCTCGAAATCCTGGCGTGCCTCGTCGATCAAGCGCCGCGCCTCGTCATATCCGAGATCGTAGAACTCGCCTTCGTCCGCCGTGTAAATGCGCGTGACGAATTTGGCCCGGGCGTCTTCGTTCGCCCGCCGGGCGCGCTGGTGGAAGAAGCCGTGGATCACGATCTCGTGTCCCCTCGCCTGCAATTCCTGGAGCCAGGCGCGGAATCCGGGATCGGCCAGCGAGCGGCCCTCGTGATGATAATCGGGCACGACGAGAAGCGTACAGAGCTCGACCCGATGCCGCGCGAGATGCGCGAGGATGCGCTCCGTTTTCTCGCGGGTAGAGGGCGCGACATCATGAATGGAGACAACCAAGGCGCGTGGCACGGGCCTCCCTTACATCCGGCAGATCAGATCGAACTCCGCTTTGCCCAGCGGCTGGACGGAGAGGCGCGAGTTCCGCAGGAGCGCGATCTCGCGCAGCTTCGGCGCGGCCTTGATCTGCTCGAGGGTGACCGGCATTTTCAGCACCCGGACCGGCTTCAGTTCGACCGCGCTCCAATCCCCCTCCTCCGCCGTCGGATCGGGAAACGCTTCGCGCGTCACCTGGGCAATGCCGACGACCGCCTTCTCGCTCACGCTGTGATAGAACAGGACGGCGTCGCCTTTGCGCATCGCCCGGAGATTATTGCGCGCCTGGAAATTTCGCACGCCGGTCCACTTCGTTAGGCCTTCGCGCACGAAATCGTTCCACGAGTAGGCCTCCGGTTCCTGTTTTACGAGCCAGTGCTTTTTCATTGCTTCGGCGGATAACATAGAGGCGACGGCCACAAAAGTTGCGATATCTTTTGCCGCATGCCTTCGCGCCTCGGCCTCCTCACCTCGCTCGTCCTCGCGGTTTTCCTGCCGGACCTCTCCGGGGCCGCCGACTATCCCGCGCCTAACGAGGGCGATCTCATCCTGCGCGACTTCAAGTTCACTTCCGGCGAGACGCTGCCGGAGTTGCGCATGCATTACCGGACGCTTGGAAAAGCGGTCAAAGACGCGCAGGGCGTGACGCAAAACGCCGTCCTTATCATGCACGGCACCACCGGGAGCGGTGCGCAATTCATCCGGCCGGAGTTTGCCGGCGAGCTCTTCGGCCCCGGGCAGCCGCTCGATGCGGCGAAATATTTCATCATCCTCCCGGACGACATCGGCCACGGCAAATCGAGCAAACCGAGCGACGGGATGCACGCGAAATTCCCGCGCTACGGCTACCGCGACATGGTCGAGGCGGAGTATCGTCTGCTCGCCGACGGGCTCGGGGTCAACCACGCGCGACTCGTCATGGGCACATCGATGGGTGGAATGCACACCTGGCTCTGGGGCGAGATCCATCCCGGCTTCATGGACGCGCTCCTGCCGCTGGCGAGTCTGCCGGCGGAGATCTCCGGTCGCAATCGCGCCTGGCGCCGCATCATCATCGACGCGATCCGAAACGATCCGGCGTGGGAGGGCGGCGAGTACAAGACCCAACCGCCGAGCCTGCGCACGGCGGCGGCAATGCTCTGGCTCATGAGCAGCAACCCGATCGTGCGGCAAAAAGAAGCGCCCAGCCTAACGAAAACGGATGAAGCGCTGGACAAGTTCATGGGCGACTACGTGAAAACGGGCGACGCCAACGATGTCCTCTACGCGGTCGAGGCATCGCACGATTATGATCCCGGCCCCGCGCTGGAAAAGATCCGCGTCCCGCTGGTGGCGATTAATTTCGCCGACGACCTGATCAACCCGCCCGAGCTGGGCATCCTCGAGCGCGAGATCAAACGCGTGCCGCAGGGGCGCGCGATCACGATTCCATTGAGCGGGCAAACGCGCGGCCACGGCAGCCACACCGTCGTCAGCCTGTGGAAAGAGCACCTCGTCGAGCTGCTGCAACGCTCCGCGCGCGAGCCAGCCCGCTGAGTTTTTTTTCGCGGCCGATTTAGTCGCACGAGATGATTCGACAAGCGGCGCGATCTGCTTCAAAATCGACCGCATGCAGCGCCTGCCATTCATCACTTTCGAAGGCTCGGAGGGCTGCGGAAAATCGACCCAGGTCAGCCTGCTCGCTTCGCGCCTCACGAGCGCGAACGTCCCGCTCCTCGTTACGCGCGAGCCGGGCGGGACTGCGATCGGCGAAAAGATCAGGCATCTGCTGCAATTCGCGCCCGAGAGCGTGGCGATGACGCCGGAGACGGAGCTGCTCCTGTTTGAGGCGAGCCGCAGCCAGCTCGTTAGGGAAGTGATCCAGCCCGCGCTCGATCGCGGGACGGTCGTGATCTCCGATCGCTTCGCCGATTCCACCACGGTTTACCAGGGCGTGGCGCGGCGGCTCGACCAGGAAATGGTCGGCCACCTCAACACTTTCGCGGTCGGCAAATGCTGGCCCGATCTCACCTTCCTCCTCGACATCGATGTCGAGACCGCGCGCGCCCGCATGATGCGCCGGGTGCGTCCCGCCGCCGGGATCGACCGGATGGAACAGGAGCCGCTCAAGTTTTACGAGGCGGTCTGCCTCGCCTACCGCGAGCTGGCCGCGCGCGAGCCGTATCGCATCCGGGTGATCGACGCCACGCAGTCGATCGAGGAGATCGAAAAAGAGATCTGGGAAGTGATTTCGACGCGCTTCGGCCATCTCGCGCGGATGATTCCGGCGCGGCGCCACTCCCGGAATTCCTGAACCGTGGCTTTCACACCGCAAGTCGCGCTCGACTACCTCGCGGGCGCACAGAAACGCAGCCGCCTCGCCCACGCCTACCTGATCACCGGCGCGCCCGGGAGCGGCAAGCGCGCGCTCGCGGCGGAGCTGGCCCATCGCGTCAATGGCGCGCCGGCCGAGGAGATTTTCGGAGGCAGCGCGCCGGACGTACACCTCGCCAGCCCGGAATCGAAATCGCGCCGGATCGTGATCGAACAGATCCGCAGTCTCGAGCACGCGCTGCAAATGCGGGCGAGCGACGGCCGGCGCAAGGTCGCGCTCATTTCCGAGGCCGACCGGATGATGACGCAGGCGGCCAACGCCTTTTTGAAAACGCTGGAGGAACCGCCTAACAACTCGCTCCTGATTCTCCTCAGCTCCATTCCGGAAGTGTTGCCCGAGACGATCCTCTCGCGCTGCAT
>JALYQE010000255.1 GCA_030855965.1 Verrucomicrobiota bacterium
ACTCTTCCGCAGACTCAAAGGTTTCCGGCGCATTTTCTCCCGCTTCGATAAACTCGATGTGATGTTCACCGCATTTATTCACTTCGCCCTTATCATCGAGGCTCTGCGTTAGTGTTAACAGGCCCTAACCCGACTCGCCCTGCACGACCACAATGTCGCTCGGGTGCAGATAGCAATAAACTTTGTCGCCCAAATGGAAGGCCTCCTCCGTCGCGCACTCGTTCGCCACCATTGCCGTCAGCTCAAGGCCGGAATCGGTGGTCAGGATCAACTGGTCGACGGCGCCTTTGAAAAGCTCTTCGCTCACCCGCGCCTCGAAAATATTTTCCCCGCCCGGATTGGTTTTCTGGAGGTGAATTTTTTCGGGCCGAATGGAAATGAGCGCGTTCCTGGAGTCCGGCGGGATGCTGGTGGTATTCACGGTAAGCTCGATCGCGTCGTTCAATCGCACCCGCGCCTGATCAGCCAGCACCGCAACGGGTGTCGATTCAAGGATATTGGCCTGGCCGATGAAATTGGCGACGAAAGTGGTCCTCGGCGAATGATAGATCTCCGAAGAATCGCCCAGTTGTTCGATGCGCCCGAGGTTGATGACCGCGATGCGGTCGGACATCGTTAGGGCCTCTTCCTGGTCGTGGGTAACGAAAACGAAAGTGATCCCGACTTTGCGCTGCAGATGTTTGAGCTCGATCTGCATCGCGTGTCGGAGTTTGGCGTCGAGCGCGGCCAACGGCTCGTCGAGCAACAGGACGCGCGGCTGGCAGACGATGGCGCGGGCGAGCGCGACCCGCTGCCGCTGACCGCCCGACAACTGGCTCGGCTTGCGTTCTTCGAAACCGGTGAGCGAGACGAGCTGTGTGACCTGTTTGACCCGGTCATCGATCTCGGACTTCGCGACCTTTTTCATCTTCAGGCCAAAGGCGATGTTTTCCGCCACCGTGAGATGTGGAAAGAGCGCGTAGCTTTGGAAAACCTGGTTCACGTCGCGCTTGTAGGGCGGGACGTGAGTGACGTCCTTTCCGGCGAGGTGGACCGTGCCCTCGGTCGGCGTCTCGAAGCCTGAAATCATCCGCAGCAAAGTCGTCTTGCCGCAGCCCGACGGGCCCAGGAGGGTGAGAAACTCCCCCTCTTCGATGTCGAGGCTCACGTCGTGCGTGGCGACGAAACTGCCGAAGCGTTTCGTCACGTTTCTGAGCTGAACCATCGAAGCCATGGCGTTATTTCAGTCCAGAAAACCAGTTCAACCGTTGCGGCACGAGATTGATGTTGATCTGCTTTACCTCCATGTAGGCATCGAGTCCGAAGGTGCCAAGCTCGCGGCCGATGCCCGATTGTTTGTAGCCGCCCCAGGGCGCTTCGTTAAATGTCGGGTGATAGGTGTTGAGCCAAGTGATGCCGGCACGGAGTTTTCTCAAGACCCGCAAGCCCTTCCCGCCGTCGCTCGTGAAAACCGCGCCGGCCAGGCCGTAGACGGTGTCGTTGGCAAGACGCAGCGCTTCTTCCTCGGTCTCGAAAAGCTGCACCACGAGGACCGGCCCGAAAATTTCCTCGCGCACAATGGTCATCGCGGGATTGGTTTTCACGAAGACGGTCGGGGCGACGAAATTGCCCTCGGCGAGTTTACCTTTCGTTAGGCGCTTTCCGCCACAGATCAGTTCCGCGCCTTCGCGTTTCCCCGCCTCGATGTAGCCGAGCACCTTCTGCATGTGCATCGGGGTGATGAGCGGGCCCATCTCCGTTTTCGGATGCATGCCGTCGCCGACGATGATCTTGTCGCTCGCCTCGGCCAGCCGGCTGAGGAATTTCTTCGCGATCTTTTTTTCCAGGAGCAGGCGCGAGCCCGCGCTGCAAACCTCCCCCTGCCCCGCGAAGATGCCGAACATGGCAAACTCGAGCGCGACATCGAGATCGGCGTCGGCAAAAACGATGTTCGGGCTTTTGCCGCCGAGCTCGAGCGTGACTTTTTTGATGTTGGAGGTTGCGGCCTGCATGATCTTGCGGCCGGTGGTGGTGCCGCCGGTGAAGGCGATTTTGTCCACCTGCATGCTCTCGGCCAGCGTCTGGCCAACCGTCGGGCCGGGACCGAGCACGAGCTGCGCGCTCCCGGGCGGGAAACCGGCTTTTTCAATCAACTCGAAGAGCCTGATGGCCGACAACGGCGTCGTTTCGGCCGGTTTCAGGATGCAGCAATTTCCCGCGGCGAGGCCGGGGGCGAGTTTCCACGCCGCCATCAGGAGCGGATAATTCCACGGGATAATCTGGCCGCAGACGCCGATCGGCTCGCGCACCACCATCGGCTCGATGGTGGCATCCGAGACTTCGTAATTTTGCCCGAGCGGCTTGGTGATTAGCCCGGCGTAGTAACGGAAACATCCGGCCGCATCCGCCGCGTCGAAGCGCGCTTCGCGCAGCGGCTTGCCATTGTTGAGCGTGTCCGTCTTTGCGAACTCTTCGACTTCCGCCTCGATCAGGTCGGCCAGCTTGAAAAGGTAAGAGGCGCGTTCCCCAGCACGCATCTGCGGCCAGGGACCTTCGTCGAACGCTTTGCGCGCCGCCTTGATCGCCAGCTCGGCGTCCTTTTCCGTTCCCTCGGCGACGACGGCGATGACTTTGTTGTTCGCGGGATTGAAGATCTCCCGTGTCGCCCCTTCCACGGCAGTTTTCCATTTTCCGTTAATAAACATGCGCCTGGTTTTCATGAATTCATCTCCTAGCTGTTGTTCAAGATCAGTGATTTAAGCTCCGACATTTCCTCCATCGCATAACGAACGCCTTCGCGCCCGAAGCCGCTCTCCTTCACGCCGCCATACGGCATGCTGTCGACCCGAAACGTCGGCACGTTGTTGATCAAAACGCCGCCGACTTCGAGTAATTCAAACGCCTGCATCGCCCGGCCGATGTCGCGGGTGAAGACGCCGGCTTGCAGACCGAACTCGGAGTCGTTCACGATTTCCAGTGCCTCGGCAAAGGTGGTGTAGGAATGCAGCGTGACGATCGGGGCGAAGGCTTCCTTGGCGCAGACTTCGAGATCGCGCGCGGGCTTCTCGATCACCGTCGCGTCGAGGCAACGGCCGTTGACCTTCCCGCCACAGAGAATTTTCGCGCCGGACTGGCGCGCGTTCTCGACCCAGCCGGAGATGCGCTCGAGGGCGCCGGGATCGATCATAGGGCCGACGACGGTCTTTTTGTCGTGCGGATCGCCGGTTTGAATATTCGCCCGGACGTGCTCGACGAACTGCTTTTTGAATTCCTCGTAGATCGACTCCTGCACGAGGATGCGCTGCACGCTGATGCACGATTGGCCCGCGTAGGAAAATGCGCCGACCGCAATTTTCGGCACGGCTGATTTCAGATCGGCATCGTCGTGCACGATAACACCGGCATTGCCGCCGAGCTCGAGGGTGATTTTTTTCTTCCCGCACAGCTCCTTCAACCGCCAGCCAACCTCGGGGCTGCCGGTGAACGAGACCATCTTGATCCGCGGATCGGTGACGAGGGCGCCCGCGTCCTCGTGGTTGCAGGTGACGAAACTGACCTGGCCCGCCGGCATGCCGGACTCGACCAGCATCTCGGCGAGCAGGAGCGCGGTGAGCGGCGTCTTCAGAGCCGGTTTTACGATCAGCGTATTGCCCGCCGCCATCCCGGGCGCGACTTTGTGCGCGACGAGGTTGAGAGGAAAATTGAAAGGCGTGATCGCGCTGATCACACCGAGCGGAAACCGCCTAACGAGTCCGACGTGCCCGCTGCCGGTGGCGTAGGCGTCGAGGTCGAGCAGTTCGCCCTGCTGCCGCCGCGCCTCTTCGCTCGCGACGGTGAAGGTGATGACGGCCCGGGTCACTTCGGCATCGGCAAAGGTCCAGGGTTTGCCCGCCTCGGCGATCATGGTTTCGACAACCTCCGCGCGACGTTCCTCGAGGCGCCGCGCGACTCGCGCCAGGAGATCGCCGCGCGCATGCGGCGCTTGCGCGCGAGTCACGGCAAACGCTTCGTGCGCGACCTTGATCGCCTCCTCCACCGTCCCCGCGTCGCCCATCGGAATCTGCGCAAATTCCTCACCCGTGTATGGATTCACCACCGGCCGGGTGCGGCCTGTCTCGCGCCATTCCGCGCCAATGAGCATCCGCGGAGTTTTCGCGCCGGTCGTCATGGCTAAAGCTGCTCGACTTCGCGCTTCTCGACGAAGATTTTCAGGCCCTCTTTCGAAAAATTTTCCATCAACACGTCGGGCTGGAGGGATTCGGGCATCATCACACCGCGCTCCTTGATTTCTCCGGTGACCAGCAGGCGCGCGGCGAGCGCGGGCGGGACGCCGGTCTGCACCACTGTGAGCGAGTAGCCGTACTTCTCGTAAGTGTCGCGATGGCTATCCATGGTGTAGACGAAATATTCCACTTTTTTGCCGTCCTTCGTGCCGCGCACTTCGGTGCCGACGCAGGAATAACCGTCGACCGTGGCGCCGAGCTGCGCGGGCTTGGGCAGGTTCGCGCTGACCACCCGCACCGGCGCGACTTCGGCGCCGTCGACCTTCACTTTTTTCCAGGTGTCCATGTCGAGGAGGGCGAGCGATTTCGCGATGTGATAGACCTTGTCCGAGAGCGTGTATTTGAAGACCGAGTAGCCGACGCCTTTCTCCACAAACGGCGGATAGATCCCGAGACTCACGCCTTCTTCGTGCGCGACCGCGTAGGTTTCATGAGGCCGATCGGCTCGGGAAAGCGAACCCACTCGATCTCGGTCTCGAGCGGACGGCCGGAGGTAACTTTGCCGTCCTTGACGAAATATGGCGTGGAAAAATGGGATTGCCTTCGCCTCCGACGCGCCTCTCGGACAGTATTATGAGTTTGGGATTGGACCAGAATGCACCTTTGCCGAGAAGGCAACTTATCCTGTGACCCTGACCTTTCCGACCTCCGTCGGCTTTGGCAGCAGTGGTTTCTTCGGTCAGGGATTGGTTACTTCTCGACTGGCGCTGAGCTGAGTATGCCGCTGGCGTTCATCCCGGAAAGCCTCGGATCCTGGTCCACGTCCGTCAGCGCTCGCTACTATCGCCTGGGCAGCACCTCCGCCTTCTACACCAACTCAGGCGACCCTGATCAGGGCGTGTTTGCCTGGTCCATGGGGGCGGAGTTCTAAACAGCGAATCCAGCCCGGTATTCAATCAGCCGTGCGCCGCGCGGTCTGTCCAGCAACCGCAAAGAAGCACTTGCCGGGAGAATGGTGTTGCGCAACGTATATGCCCGCTCGACGGAGAGGAATTCCATCCGCCTCAGGCGGATGAGGGGGAGAAACAATTCCAGCGTAGCTCAGTGGTAGAGCGGTCGGCTGTTAACCGATTGGTCGTAGGTTCGAGTCCTACCGCTGGAGCCACTCCGCCATCTCGTTATGCGGGAACGGGCGCGATCTCCGCCGCTAGCGCGGCAAATTGTTCCAAATCCAGCGATTGCCTCCCGTCCGAAAGGGCTGTGTCCGGGTCGGGATGGAATTCGATCATCGCGCCATTCGCCCCGGCCGCGCGCGAGGCGCGGAGAAGCGGCGCGACCCATTCGCGACGCCCCGCCGCGGGGCTCGGATCGACGATGATCGGAAGATGCGTGCGTTCCTGCAGGACCGGGACGGCGGAAAGATCGAGGGTGTTACGCGTTGTGGTCTCAAAGGTGCGGATGCCCCCTCACAGAGGATGACGCGCGCGTTCCCCTCGCTCATGATGTATTCCGCGGCCGCGAGCCATTCGTCGATCGACGACATAGGCCGCGCTTGAGGACCACGGGCAGTCGGGTTTTCCCGACCGCTTTCAGGAGGGCAAAGTTCTGCATGTTGCGCGCGCCGATTTGAAGCGCGTCGGCTTCGCGCATAATCGTGAGGCCTTCGAAGCCGAGGCCCTGGAAACCGTAGGGCGAAGTGCGCGGTTTGAAACAACCGCCGCGGAGCAGATGACAACCGGCCTCGTGCAAGGCGCGCGCGCAGGCGGTGATCTGTTCGCGCGACTCGAGCGAGCACGGCCCGGCGATAAAACGAAGGGCGCGTCCCCGCCGATACGCACGTTCTTGATATCCACCACGGTGTCGCCAGCGTGATGCCCGCGGGAAGCGAGGCGATAGGATTTGTTTTCTTTCGTCGCCGGCGCGCCTTTCGCGTTAGGCGAAGGCGCGTTGCCCGAGGAACCGCGCGCGACCGGGAGATATTGCACCTGGTTGGCGGAGCCAACGACACTGCGCGGATACGAACCCAGGACGCGCACCGCTTCGGCGTGCTGCGCCAGTTCCTTCATCGCCTCCGCGACCTGCGGCTTGTGCACCCCGCCCTCGAAATCCATGTAGAAAAGATATTGCCAGGGTCGCTCGGGACTCGGGCGCGATTCGAGCTTGGTCAGGTTCACCTTGTGTTGCGCGAGGACGTCGAGCGCCTTCGCGAGCGAGCCTTCGGAATGTTTGATCGTAGCCAGGAGTGAGGTCTTGTGCGGCAGGCGCGCGTCCGCGGTCCGCGGCTGGCGCGCGATCACCACGAAGCGCGTGTAGACCTCTTTCTGGTTCGCGACGCTCCGTTTCAAAACCTGCAGGCCGTAGCGTGTGGCCGCTTCTTCGCTCGCGATCGCACCGCGCGAAAGATCGCCCGATTCCGCCACCAGCATTGCAGCACTGGCGGTGTCCTCTTCAAACTCCACCCGGCAATCCTCCAGCGCTCCCAGGAAAGTGCTGCACTGCGCCAGTGCCTGCGGATGCGAAGCGACGCGCCGGATCAGGCCTAACGGGACCGTTCGAGCGCGAGCAGGCAGTGCTCGACGCGATGAATCTCTTCGCCGACCAGATGCAGATCGGAACGGCTGAGCAGGTCGTAGGTTTCGGTGATGGAACCAACGACGGAATTTTCGATCGGGAGAATGGCGAACTCGGCGTCGCCGCGTATGACCGCATCCATGGCCGAGCCGAACGAGCGGTAGCCGTGATAACGCACTTCGCGCGGCGAAGCGCGAGATGGGCGCGCGAGGCCGCGTGACTATAGGAGCCTTCAATCCCCTGATAGGCCACGACGAGCGCGGAATCATTCTTCGTTCGCCCTGGCGTGCAGCCTGGAAGCGCACCGAGTGCTCCAGAATCCGCCGGTAAAGCGACTGCACGAAATAGCCGTCGAGTTTCTCGGCCTCGGCCAGTTTCGCGACGCGGGCGAGCAAGTCGTGCTCGCGCGGGTCGCGTCTTGCAGCGGAAGGAACGGATCGCTCTTTAACGCCGCTACTTCCTCGACCAGGCGTTGACGTTCGGCGAGGGCGTGGACGACACGCTGGTCCAGCTCGTCGAGACGGTCGCGGGCAGATTGTAACTTGTCAGGCGTCATGAGGCTTCCGCACTATGCGCGGGATTCGGCCCAGCTGCCAGACCATGCGGGCTCGCCGCATCACCGCCCTGTCCCCGGATGGCAGCCCCGCCTCAGGCTTTTCCGCCGAAGCTCACGTAATCGTCGAGGTCGAGCAGGTCGCCCCAGGTGGTGATGTCTTCGCGCGTCTGGCTGATTTTGCACAGCATTTCTGCAAAATAACCGCGCGTCTCCGCGGCGCTGTCCGGCCCGCGCCGCAGCATGTATTCGCTCCACTGCTCGATCTCCCAGGGCGTGCGTTTCTGCGACGCCGTCTGGTGGATCCAGTTCAGAATTTCGCCGTCGCCTTTTCCGGCCGCGAGTTGCTCGCGCATCGCCGCCGGATCGACTGTAACGAAATTCACGAAATGCTGATCCAGCGGACAGTTGTAGTGATACTCGCCGTTCTTGCCCGCGATCTCGGCGCGGCCTTTGTCGAGCATGCGCGGCAGGAGAACGTAGCCGCCGAGGCGGGTCCGCGGGCTGCGCGGGGGGCGTTGCGTGAGGTCGGGCGTGGAATTGTAGGTCATTGTAGTTTTGCGGGATTGATTGTTAGGCCGAGGCCGGGCTGGCGCTGAGGCGTTGGAGTTTTTCCAGGATCGCCTGTTTGGGGGCGCCGCCGACGAGTTGATCTTTCAATTCACCGCCGCTGAAAAAGAGCAGCGTCGGCACAGCGCGGACGCTGTAGCGCTGCATCAGCGCGGGGTCGTCGTCGATGTTCACCTTCGCAACCCGGAATTTCCCTTCGCTTTCGCGGGCGATCTCGTCGAGGAGCGGCGCGATCATTTTGCATGGTCCGCACCATGGCGTCCAAAAGTCGACCAGCACCGGGATGGTCGACTGGAGGACGGCTTTTTCAAAACTGGCTTCGTTTATATTGATAGGTTCGTTCATAATTTTTTCGGTTCGTTAGGGTGATTTGCCGCGCTTACCAGGGCAGCGCGTCGCCCATGTGAACAAAGACGCCGTTAGGCCCGTCCTGCCCAATTGTCGCAAGGGTGACGCTGGTTTTGGCGCCGTCGACGATTTCCATCATCGCGCCTCCCCCGCCCATCTCGGTTTTAACCCAGCCGGGATGCGCGGCGTTGACCTTCAGCGTGGTGTCCCTCAACTCATGCGCCAGCTGCACGGTGTAGGCGTTGACCGCCGATTTGGAGACGTTGTAGGCTGGCGCGTCCTTGTTGTCGTATACCGGCGAGCCGGGCGTGGCGTGGAACTCGATCGAGCCGAGGATGCTCGAGAGGTTCACAATCCGGCCCGCTTCGCTTTTGCGGAGTAAAGGCAGAAAGGCGTTCGTCGTGGCAATGAGACCGAGCACATTGGTCGCAAAGGTTTCACGCCACGTTTCGAGGGACTGCTCGCTTACCTTTTTTTCGGTGTTGTCTTTCATCACGCCCGCGTTGTTCACGAGGATGTCGAGCCGGCCGAATTCCTGTTCCACCTGAGCGGCGGCCTTCTTGACGCTCGCCGGATCGCTCACGTCGAGCTCAACGAAATGCGCGTCGATTCCTTCCCGGGCCAATTCCCCGGCCGCTGCCTTTCCTTTCG
>JALYQE010000296.1 GCA_030855965.1 Verrucomicrobiota bacterium
AACATGGTCGGCGCGGGCGAAGCGAGCGGCGCGCTGCCCGACATTCTCGAGCGCGTGGTGCAGCATTTGATGCAGGAAAAAAGCCTGCGCGACCGCGTCCAGCAGGCGCTGATTTATCCCGCGTTCCTCGCCCTCGCCGGCTCGGTGCTGATCATTATTTTCATCACCTTCATGGTCCCGCAGCTGACCAATTTCATGTCGCAAACCGGCGGCACCCTGCCCTTGCCGACGCGCATCCTACTCGGCGCGAATCATCTCATCACCGGTTACTGGTGGCTTTTCATTCTCCTCGTCATCGGCGTCATGGTGGGCTTCCGCGCTTTCGTCCGGGGCGAGGAAGGCCGCCTCGCCTGGGACCGGTTTCGGCTCTCGATTCCGGGCTACGGGCGGATTCGCCGGCATCAATATTACGCGCAGTTCTCGCGCACCCTCGGCACCCTGATGGAGAACGGCATCCCGCTGCTCAAGGCGCTCGACCTCGTCACGGAGATCGCGTCGAACAAATATATCGAGGCGAAACTGCGCGACGTGCGCCGTTCGATCATCGAGGGGGCGAATCTTTCCAGCGCCCTGGCGAAGGAAGAACTTTTCCCCGAGCTCTTCACCGACATGATGGCGGTGGGCGAACAGACCGGCCATTTCGCCCGCACCATGCAAACGATTGCCGACGTCTACGAGCGCGAGCTCGACCGCACGGTGAACGTCATCTCGGCCCTGATCCCGCCGGTCATCATCGTCCTCATCGCGATCGTGGTCGGCTTTGTGGTTTACAGCATTCTCTCGGCGGTCTTCGAGATGACGCACAGTTTGCAGTTTCGGCCGCGCTAACATACGCTCGTCGCCGGATGCTTTTTCGGTTCGTCGCGCTCGCGCTTTTCTTCGTCGTGGTGGCCGCGCTTCGCGCGCAGCAGGCCCTGCCTCCGCCCGGTGCTCAGGTGCTGAAGCCGAGCCAATCGGCCGAGGCCGCGCCGGAGAGCGCCTGGCTCGACCTGCGCCAGACCAAGCCGGCGAATTCCAAAATCCAGGCCGCACCGGACTGGGTCGAATCGGTTTCCTTTGCTCCAGCCAAGGCCGAGGAAGGCAAGCCGGCGAAGAGCGTTTTTCGCGTTCGCCTCTCCCGGCCTAACGAGGACTGCCAGATCCTTCTTTTCCGGCTTTATTTCGACGACAAGCCAGAAACGCAGCCGGAGTTGATCGCCTGGGATGAATCGGGCACGCAGCTCCTGCGCTCCGGCTCGTTAGGGCAAAAAACCGGGCTCGCGACCTCCTCGAGCACGATCGTGCCGATGATCGGCGTGACCGCGATCGACGTCGAAGTGCCGGGCGATGGCCGCTCCGTCCGGGGCGCTTATCTCGACTGGATGAAATCGAGCCAGGTGATGCGCCCGGTGCACGATGAGCCACAGAGCGCGATGCCGGCGCCCTTTGCCGCCGCGCCCCCGCTCAAGGCCGGGGTGGAAGACGCAGAGGTTTTCGGCACCGTGACCGCTCCGCTCACGGCCGAGACGATTTCGATGGGCTCGAGCCTGCAGAATGGCGCCGCCTTCCAGTTCGGGCTCGAGGCGCAGCCGCTGGTCGCGCTCTTGACCTTCGAAGTAGCCAGCCCGCAGATCGAGGCGCCGCCGCAGATTTTCGTCAACGGCCAGGACGTCGGCCCGGCGTCGCTGGTGCTGCCCGACCTGGCCGACCCGGCTTACCGCGGGCTCTCGCTTTCCCTCATGCAGACGATGCAATTCCAGTACACCGGCTGGGTGCGGGCGCAGAAGATCGTCCCGGCCTCGATCTTGAAGGCGGGAACGAATGATGTGATCATTCTCGCCGGCGCCGGGACTTCCGCCTCGGCCATCCGGGAAACGCAGATTCAGTTGAAATACCTCTGGGATAAATCTGATTACCTGCTTGAACCGTTGAAGTAGCCCCGCTGTCTCTTATTTATGCGAAAAAATCAAAGTGCGTTCACCCTTCTCGAGATCATGCTCGTGGTCACGATTATCGCCCTCCTCCTCGGGACGGCGATCTACAAGCTTGCCGGCAACGTCGAGTATGCGCGCCACAACCGCGTCGCGGCCGATATCCAGAGCATTGCCACGCAGCTCAAGCTCTACGAAAGCATGAATGGCTTCTACCCGACCTCCGAGCAGGGGCTGCAAGCGCTCGTCTCCCAGCCGAGCACCGATCCGCAACCGCAACGCTGGTATCAGCTGTTCAAGGAAAAGCCGAAAGATCCTTGGAACAATGATTACATCTACATCAATCCCGGCCGGAAAAATTCCAGCGGTTACGATCTCTTCTCTGCCGGGCAGGATCGCAAAGCCGACACGCCGGACGACGATTGGGGCGGCTCCTAGAGCGCGACCCCGCGCCGTTCCTCGCCTAACGACCGCAAGGTCAGCCTAGTGGTTCTCGATATCCAGGTCGTCCTCCGAGAGTTCCTCGGGCTGGGGCTGCGCCTGCTGCACCGGAGTTTGCGGGGTGCCTTTGCGGCGGATGGTCGGACGCACGTGCGGCGGCGGCGGCGTGGGAATCTGCGGCACCGCCATCGGCCGCTGGATCGGGACCTGCGGATTGTTCGCTGCTCCCCGGGCCGGACCGCCGGGAGCGGGCGGCGGCTGGACCGCGGTCGGCGGCGCGTTTTGAATCGCCTGGCTGAGGAGTGCCTCGTTGAACGTCAGGGTCGCAAACTGGCCGTCCTTCGAGATCGTGACCTTGGTTTCGCCCACCTTGTCCGACCATTGAATGTTGGAAATGGAGTAGCCGCGCACCGTCTCCCTCGTGCTCAGGTACTCCTTCAAGTTCTTGTCCGTCGTCGAAGCGATGGTGACGAAATCGCCGTCGGGAGAATGCGCCGCATTGGCGATGTAGAGATCCTTCGCGAAATCGGGGGCGGAAGGAATCGGCGCATTCGCCGTCGCGATCGCAAATGGCGAGCGTTTCACCATCGGCTCGTAGCGGGCAAATTTCTGCGTCTTCGGGAGCTCGTCTTTCGCCCAGCCGGAGCTCGTCAGGCAAAGAAGTGTCCAGGCAGTGGCGAGCAGGAGTCTGTTTGCTTTCATGATTTTTTCCCGTCCGGGGCGAACCACTTCGCGATCTTAAATCGTCCGCGCATCACTGTCGGCTCGGTCGGATCGACCATCAAGCTGACGCTCTCGAAAACGATGAAGGCCTCCGGCCGCTGCGTGTCGTAGAGAAAACGGACGAGTTCTTCCCAGCCGCTTCTGGTTTCGAAAGTGGCGGAGACCGATTGATGCGCCGGGGTCGACTCGACCGCGCCGATCTGGGGATTTTCGATCTGGACCTTGTGTTTCCCCGCGATCTCTTTCACCTGCGTGAGGAGGGTCGAGGCTTCGGCGGGATTGGTCAGTTTCGGCTGATTTTTTTTCAGCCAATCGGCCCGCCGCTGCCACATTTTCTCTTCCTTGAGGTAAATTTTCTGCTCGGTCCGGGCCGCGTTTTGCGCCGCGTAATCCTTCCGCGCCTCGGCGCTCATTCCGAGGAGCGAGCTCCAGACGGCGAGATTAACAAGGAGGAAGAGAACCCCCGCGACGCTGAGCGCGAGGATGCGCTCGCGCTGGTTCATTTGCGCGATCCAGCGGCCGATCACTTGGTTTTGCCCTCCAGCCGGAATTGCGCGTGGTCGTTAGGGAGAATGCGCGGGGTGCCAAGGTTGAAGGTGAAGGCCTGGAGGTCGGGATTCTTTTTCACCTTCTCCGCCATTTGGTAGGCAAGCGCGGCCGAGGGCGCCTCGCCCTGCACCGAAATGTTGCGGGTCGATTGATCGTAAACCGTGATCCGGACATCGGGATTGGGCAGGCTCTCATGGAGATGGAGCAGGACCTCGATCGGGTAATAGCGCGGGTCGATCGCGGGCGCGAGGCCCTTCCAATCCGCCTCCGTGCTGCGGATGAATTCAACCTTGGGCGTATCGCGCTCGATCGCCTTTTCGTAGCGGCCGACCTGGAAACGGATGATCGCGACGTAGAGCGCGAAAAGCAGAAAGACCGCGGCGTAGGCGGCGCCGGCCCAGATGAGACGCTTGCGCCAGACTTTTTGCCTAACGAGTGCGGCGCGCTGTTTGCGCCACGCTTCCGGCGCGAGGTCGAGCTTGACCGCCGCCGGCGGCGTTTCCATCCCCATCAGGCTGGGCCGCTGGGCAAAGACGCGCTCGACTGTGTCGCGCAGGGTCGCGGAATTTTCGTCCAGCAGAATGGTGGGGAAAGAGGTGTCGATCCCCTGCAACTCAGCGCTCAAGGCGAGCTGCGGAAGATCGCGCTGCAACTGCTCCGGCCCGCTGCCATCAAGGGTGCGCGCGAGACTGAGCTTGCCGTTCTCGCTGATGGCGGAGACGAGTTTCTCGCCCTCCCGGTAGATGATGAGGGCGCGCCCGGAAGCGGCGCGTGAGGCGGCACGCTGCGCGGCGTAGACGGTGACCTGCCGGGGAATGAAGCCGCGCTTCAAAAGCGGCGCGGCCAATTCGGCCAGCTTCGCATTGTGCACCGCGACCGAAGAAATCACGCTTTCGTTTTCCCCCTGCTCGATCAGCTCGAAATCGCTCGTCACTTCCTCGGGCGGATAGGGAAACGCCTTCTCCACCTGGAGCCGCACCATTCCACCAAACTCGGTTGGATCGCTTGTCGGCAAACGCAGGCGCTGCGCGAGCACGGCGTTGACCGGCAGCGCGAAGACGATGTCGTCGCCGTCGGTGAGCAAGCCGGCGGCTTCGTTCAAATCCGAAACGCTTTGCACTTCCCAGGTGCCGTTGGCGGCGCGGGAGCGGACCACGTTCCAACCCCCGCCGGAGGGCGCGATAAAAACAGGTGCGGATGCGGGTTCGATATTAATATTCCTTCCAACGAATCATCTGGGGCTGCGTCGATTTCCGAACGATCATCTCGACCGTTCGGGTCACATCGCCGGATCTGCCCACGCTTACTACGCGCACAACCTGGTCTTTGAAGCCGATTACGCCCGAAAGCTGCGCAAATTGGTCCGGTGTGAATCCGAGCGCAAGCCTAACCTGATCGAAGGAATCGAAGACCGGATCGTCCTCCGTCCCGTCGATCTCGTCCGGCCCACGGCGATAGCTCAGGAATCGGTCCGCAATCTGATTGTTAATCCCAGGCAGGGAAAGCAGGACCTCGCGTGAAGCCCAGACGAGGTCGACCGGGCCGGTGCTGAAGAGAGTGAAATCGGCATCCCAATTAGGCTGGGCGGTAAATTTTTCCCAGGCTTTGACGCGCTTCAGCTCGTCGACGCGCTGGAGGAGGGAATTTTTCGGCTGGTAACCGGCCTCAGCTTCCGCGCCATTCAGGCGTACAAGGTCGTTCGGATCCACGAAGTCGAGCAGGCAATCGATCATCCGGTCGCGCTCATTCAAGTCGATCTCTTTGACTTCGAGATATTGCCGCAGGATCGCGATCCGCTGCGGATTTTCGCCGGCCAGGATCCAGTTCACGTTCAAACGCCCGCCTTCGCCGGTGATGCGGGCGTCGTAGGTTTGATTTCGCCCTAACGAGCCGCGGAGGACGCTGGAGCCGATCTCGACCGAGGGGCTGAGCGCGATCTCCGCGCCCGAGGCAGCCATCGCTTCCGCTTCCACCACCCGGTTGGCGTCGCCCGAAAGGGTGAGCCGGGAATTGATGTCGAGCGCCCAGGCGATGACCATCGCGCTGAGCAAAAAAAGCGCCCAAAGCGCGAGCATGAGGGCGGCGCCGGAACGGCCGGCAGAAGCGCGACGTCGCATATTCATCAAAGCGGCGTCCGCCGGAGCGCGAGCACCGCCTCCCAGGGGACGGTGCCGCCCGCGCGATCGATCGTGAGGCGAACAAGATGCGGGAGCTTGCTCCGATCGGTCCAGCGATCGACCCAGGCATTGAGCCGTGGATCGAAATAGCGGATCTCCATGCTCCGCACACCGCTCAGGAGCGAGACCCAGGTTTTGTTTTCCGGCACGGGATTCTCTTCATCCTCCGATTCGCGCACCAGGCCCAGCTCCATCTCGTCGCCCCGCTCCAACGGACGCAACCGCAGGGTGACGGAATAATCGCCCGTGGCATACCGAGTCAGCAGCCCTGGCCCGGCCGGGCAAACCCACGACATTTCATCGCGCGAGCGGCCGCTGAATTTGAACGGCTCGCCCGCCAGCGCACCCTGCCCCGCCGGCAGATCCTGCAATTGCTCGGTCAGGAGACTGGCCAAACCCTCGTAACGCGCGTCACGTTCGTTCAACTCGGTGGAGAGACGCACCGCCGTCAGGTTCGTGCTCACGAACCGATAAATCGCCAGCGCCATCATCCCGAGAATCGCTACCGCCAGCGTGATCTCGAGAAGGGTGAAAGCAAGCGTCCGTCGCCGGTCAACCCGCACGATAAACATAGAAAACGAGCTGCTTGTTCTGCGTCGTGCCCTGGCGGAACCATTCCGCGCGCAGAGTGACCCGGGTGATTCCAGTGATGATCGTGTTGTCCTCGTCCACGATCTCTTGCGGCACACTTTTTTGGATCAACTTTACGATACCGTAGCCGGTATCGACGTTCACTTCCTGCGCGGCGTCGGGCCGGCCGGGGCTGGCCTGCAACTCCGCCATGCGATTGGCGAGGACCTGCCGGACGCGATTCTCTTCTTCGCTCAGCGCGCTCGCGTTCATGCAATTTTCCACCGCCCGGCCGAGCGCGAGGACGCCGACCACGAAAATCGTGATGCCCAGCAGCACCTCGTAGAGTGCGAACCCGAGCCGGCTCTTACCTCGCCGCATAACGAACAATCTCCGGGCGCGCATTGAGCGGCGCATAATTGACTTCCCATGAGCCGTCGGACCCCTTAAAGCGCACGTTGGCCGGCTCGCACGCCCCCGATGGCCAGAAGATCCATTGCGCGAGCGGGTCTTTCTCGAGCGCGGCCGGCAGGCGTAGGACGTAGGCGTGCCCCTTATCGAGAACGAGGGTGGCGGTCGGCCGGTCCGGGTCGCCTTCCGCGATCGTTTCCGGCCGCAGGATGACGGATTGGCGCTGCCATTCGATCAAATACGGGCGGCGCTCCTGCACGCTGCGTTCCTGCGCCATGCGCACGATCTGGTTCATGGCATCGAGCGAACGCTGGAGGCGGCGATCGGCGAGCACGCCGGTGACACTCGGAATGGCGAGCAAAAGCAAGAGCATGAGAATGAAGACCGCAATCGCGATTTCAATCAGGGTAAAACCCGCACGGCGCTGCATGGGCGAATTTTACGACGCCGGATGAAAATCACAACCGTCGCGACCCGAAGCCGGACTCGCGGCCAAACTGGACGCAATTCACCTCCAGAGAATAGCAATCTTCCGACAGCAGTTTCCCGTCGGCCGTGATAAAATCGCCGCATGATTGCGTCCGCTGTTCAGCCCTCTCTCCAGCCTGTCGAAATCGCGACCCCGCGTCTTCGGCTCCGGCCGGAGCATAAAATTCTCCTCCTCGTCGCCGGTTCGCTGCACGGCCGAGCCCGCGTCGTGAGAGCGCGGACCTAGCGGCCTCGCACGATCTTGAAAACGCTTCCGGTTCCACCGCCGAAAGCGGTGAGATAAAGCTCACCCGCGGCGTCTTCGCCGAAAGAAGTGGGATTGATCAAAGCGTGATTGCCGCGCCGCGTCGGAAACAAGTCCGCCGTGATGTCCGTGAAATCGCTCGCCGTCACCCCGTCGTAGCGGAGCGTCCAGATCTTGCCCGTAAAAGTTCCTGTCTCCCCGCCGAGGTAATCGGCGAAAACATAAAGCCCGCGCAAATCGCGCACCTGCCGCCCGCGATAAACGAAGCCGCCAATCACCGTCTGCCCAGTGGTGTGCGGATAATCAAAAATCGGGTCGACCGCTCCGGGCGGCGTTGGTTCGCCGGTGAAGCGCGGGTTTTGGATAAATCCTTCACGCACCCGCCATCCGTAGTTTTCGCCGCCGCCGGGATTGGAAGCTTTTTGGATGTCGATCTCTTCGCGTTCCCCCTGCCCGACGTCGCCGAGATACATGTCGCCGGTTTTACGGTCGAAACTATTGCGCCAGGGATTGCGCAATCCCCACAGCCAGATCTCCTGCTTTTCGGTCGGTGAACCAAAGAAGGGATTGTTCGCCGGGATCGAGTAAGTGCCCGGCTCGTCTTCAATATGGATGCGGAGGATTTTTCCGAGCAGGGTTCTCGTGTTCTGGGCGTTGCCGCCCGGTTCGATGTGGCCGATCCCGGTGTCGTCAAAGTGGCCGCCATCGCCGCTGTGGATGTAGAGGTTGCCTTCGTCCCCCGGCCGCGGGCTGAAGCTCATCCAGCCACTGTTATGGTTCGTCTGCGGTTGATCGAACTTCACCAGCGTCCGCTCGCTCGCCGGATCGGCAATGTCGGGGTTCGCGGAGACCGTGAGTTGCGCGATGTGACTGATGCCATTGCCAAAACTCCCGCCGGGCGCCGTGTAGGCGATGTAGAAACGGCCGTTGACCGCGTAATTCGGATCGAAGGTCAGGCCGAGCAGGCCCTGTTCGTTCCCCAACGCGGTGATCTTGTCTGAGACATCGATGAATGGAGTGGCATTCACCGTCCGCGAAGCGAGTTGGATAATTTTGATTTTACCGGTTTGTTCGATGACGAAGAGGCGGTTGGTATCTCCGGGCGGGGTGGCCAACCCGAGCGGCTGGTCGAAGCCGGTGGCGATGAGTTCGGCATCAATCCCGGCCTGGGCCAGGGGCGCGGCGAGGAAAAGCAGCGAGAAGAAAGCGGTTTGAATCAGGACGTGACACGCGCGCGGGAACGCACCGAGAGTGGAGCCGAGGTGTGTTGTCTTCATGAAAGCCAATCTCTGTTTTACCAAAAAGGAGGGCGATGTCCAGAACAGGTCGCTCGACCTTGTTCGCGCGGGGAATTTCGTGAAAGGTGCCAGCGGATGAAAGTCTCTCTGCTGCTCTTTGCCTGGCTCATCGCGGCGTGCAGTACGATCTCGGCTAACTCATCGAGTGCGCCGCGGCTGGAAAACGAGATTCTGCGTCTCGAGCTGTCGATCCGGGACGGTGCGCTCAGCGTGTTCGACAAGCGCACTAACCTGACCTGGCGGCAGCAGGTGGAGCCCGGTTTCAAGGTCGTGCCGGATTCCCTGCAGGTCACGACCAATTCCATTTCCTGCCGGGTCTCCGGTCCGGGCGAAACATGTGACCTCACGATCGAGTTAAAAGGAGGAGCGGCCGCCGGCTTCGACCTGACGGCCGCGCTGCCTAACGAGCATTACGGGACCTTGCCGGCCTACCCCTTTCATTTTGTCGCCCCGGATAAATCCTGGTTCTACGTCCAGAACACGAGCGGCGAGGGCATGCTCATGCCGCTGGACCGGCCCGGCGAGATCAATAAAGCCTATGGCTGGAGCGGTAGCCAGCCGTGGTGGGGCCTGACCGATCTGAAGCACGGCCTGGCCGTGCGCCTCGATACCTTCCGCAATCCCGACACTCGCTCCGGGCCTGAGGAATCCACGGTCTATGCCTTCCCGCTGCGGCTCCGCTACGACTTCGTCACCGCTGGCGGCTATGTCGCTTTGGCGGAACTCTACCGCGAATACTTCCTGGCCGCGCATCCGGAGATGCAGCCGTTGCGCGATCGTGTCGCCGACCGGCCACCAGTGGGGATGCTGAAAGATGGCGTCTATGTCTATCTCTGGGGAGAAAATCCTGCCGACGACCTCCGACTCGTCTCGGAAATGAAAACCGCGGGGATAGATCGCGGCTTTGCCGTCTTCTACGGCAAGCATCCGATCGACCGTGCCCTCTTCGACGGGATCAAACGGCTTGGCTGGGTTGCGGGTTCTTATCACATGCCGACCGGCAACCTCTTCCGCGTCGGGCGCCGCGGCTGGCCCAATGCCATCCTTACCGGACGCATGTCAGCCGAAAAACTTCGCCGGACGAGCGATACGAAAGGATGGGAGCGCATCTGCGCGAAGTTTCAACTGCCGCGCTGGCTGGAGAAGGCCAAAGGAATGATCGCGAGCTACGGGACGCAGCTCTTTTACTTCGATACTCTCGTTGTCCAGCTGGCCCCCTGCCTGAGTCCCGATCATCCTTCGACGATCGAAGAAAACCAGGCCGCGCGTTTGAAGCTGGCGCAGGAAACTCAGGAACTGGGCACTGTCGTCGGTTCGGGTGAAGGCGTCGCTCCGACCTGGGCGCTCCCCGGGCTCGATTTCTATGAAGGTGCGATGTCTCTGCGCACTTATGCCGATCCGAATCTCAAAATCCCTTCAGGGGGATACGACACAGACCTTGGCGATGGCTATTCCTCGGATGCCGCCTTTATCCTGGACGAGAAAAGAAGGATTCCACTCTTTCAACTTGCCTTTCACGACTATGTCGCCAGCACCTGGGTCTGGCGCGATACGAATTTCCAGAGCCGCCCCTTCGCATGGAAGAAGGACCTTTTTAACATCCTCTACGGCACCATGCCGATCTGGCATATGAATCGCCAACTCTGGGAGAGTCACAAAGCCGACTACCTTGCAAGTTATCGCGCAGTTGCGTCGGTTCGTTCCCAGGTCGGATTCTCCCGCATGACCGGTCACGGCTGGCTGACTCCGGATCGAAGCGTGCAATATACTGATTGGGAAGGCGGCCAGAGAGTTATCGTCAATTTTGGCCCGCGCCCCTACCAGCCGACAGAGCGCACGACGGTGGCAGCGAAGTCCTTCGTCGTCCGCGCGACTGCTGCCCGCTAGTCTCGGAGGTTCGGGAAGAGCCGCGCCGTTTGCGTCCCTTCTGGGCCGCCTGTACCATTCGTCCAATGACGCGACGGCTTCGACAACTTATCCTGCCTGCCGGCTGGATCGTCGCCGTTTGCTCTCTTTGCCTCTCGGCCGGCGCGGTCAGGCCGGCCGCCGCTTCGGCGACCTCGACGGGGAAAACAACCCGCCAGGATGACTCGGTCGTGCTGTATCCGCCGAAAGACCTCGCCCTGCGACCCGAAGGGGAACGCAAGGCCCGGGCGATGGTGGATTACGTCCTCGCCCTGGATTTGCAGGATGATGGCGAAGGCGAGAAAGCCTTGGAAGCCTTTGAGCGCGTCCTGGCGATTGACCCGGGCGAGATCAATCTTGCCACCCGGGTCGCCTTCTTACTCACCCAGCAGGGTGATTATCCGCGCGCCATCGACATCCTGAAAGACGCGGTCAAGGCCGAGCCGAAAGAACCGGGACCCTATCTTCAGCTGGCCTACATCTACGCCAAGTATCTGAAGAAAACGGATCCGGCGATTCGTTATGCGGAGGAGGCGGTCAAACTCTCGCCGGACGAGATCGAAGGCTACCAACGGCTGGCCGAGGTTCAGCTCACCGCGCGCAATCGCAAAGGCGCACTGCAAACCCTGGATCGCGCGGCCAAGGTCACGACCAATGTGCCCGCTTTCTGGACCCAGCTCGGCAAGCTCTATCTCGCCCTCCTCGCCCAAGGCGGCAAAACGCCCAAGCCGGCTGAGCTGCAGAAGGTGAATGACGTTTTCCGAAAGGCTCTCGCCCTCGCCCCGAGCGATGCCTCCGTCCTAACCGATGCGGCGGATTATTTCGCCGCCTCGCAGCAGGTGCAGGAAGCCATCCCGCTCTACCTGCGCGTGCTGGAGTTGCAGCCTAACGACTCTAACGCGCGGGAGAAACTCGCCACCGGTTTCATGCTGACCAACCAGCGGGGCAAGGCAATCGAGATGCTCCAGGCCATCATCCAGCAGCATCCGGAAAAATATCAGCCCTACGAACTGCTCGGGCGCGTTCTGGAAGAAGACGCCAAAGCCCTGGCCCAGGCGAACAAGCTGGAGGAAGCGAGGGCGGCCTATGCCAAGGCCGCGGCTAACTTTGAACAAAGCCTGCTCATCAACTCCGCGCAGCCGGATAACTACCTGCACCTGGCCGAGCTCCTCATCGGCCGGTTGCGCGAGAACGAGCGCGCCGTGCGCATCCTGCAGGGGGCGCGCCGGCAATATCCTTCCGCGCCGCAGCTCACCTACCTCCTCGCGATCGCCTTGCGGGAGGCGAAACAAAGCCAGGCCGCGGTCACGACTTTCGAGGAGGCGCTGCACGAGGGCGAAGCCAGCGGCCAGGAGGTGGTGAGCGACCGGTTTTATTTCGAATACGGCGCGGCCGCGGAACAAGCCGGGCTCTACGACAAAGCGGCCGAGCTCTTCAAGCGCTCGATCGAACTCGACCCGGCCGACGCCGCCCAGGCCTACAATTATCTCGGCTTCATGTGGGCCGATCAAAACCGCCACCTGGACGAAGCCGAGGAATACATCAAGCGCGCCCTCGCCGCCGAACCGGAAAACGGCGCCTACCTCGACAGCCTCGGCTGGCTCCATTATCGCCAGGGCAAATATGAACAGGCCCTGGCCGAGCTGCTGAGCGCGTCCGCCGCGCTCAAGGATGGCGACCCGGTGGTCTTCGAACACATCGGCGACACTTATGCGGCTCTGGAGCAACCGGACAAGGCGATCGAGTTTTGGCAGAAATCTCTCGCGCTCGAGAAGGAGAACAAAAGGCTGGCCGGAAAAATTGCCGACGCTAAAACTAAGCTCGGCAAAGGCGCAGCCGCCGGCGCAACTCCGACCAAGTGACGAAATAGCCCACGCCATGGCAACGCAAGACGATGTGGGCCTCGCTCACCGCGATCTTTGTCGTCGTCCTTTTCCTCATCGTCGGCAGCGCCGTCTATCTCAGCGCCAACCTGATTGCGTTCCTCCAACCGATCCTGATCCCGGTCGCGATCTCCGCCATCCTCGCTTACCTGCTGGACCCGGTTGTCACTTACATGGCGAAGCGCGGTTTCGGCCGCACCAAAGCCGTCCTGACAATTTTCCTCATCGCCTTTCTCGCCATCGCCGCCTTGTTTGCCATTTTTATCGTCGTGCAAAATTTCGAGGGCCTCTTCTACGCCCCGCGTATCGTCGGTAACTCCGTCGGTCTCCATCCCATAACCGTCATCGTCTCCATCTTCATTTGGGGCCTGCTCATCGGCGGCCTCCTCGCCCGCTGCTCGCCATCCCGCTCACCGCCACGATCAAGCTCCTCCTCGCCCGCTACGTCTGGGGACCGCGGCTGCGGGAGGAAGTGATGGAGAACATCGAGCATATGCCGGTCGTGACCGAAGCCGAACCGGAGCCGGTTCGTTAGGCCCGGCTTTGACCCGCGGCCCGCTGAAACCTCTCGATGGTTGCCAAGCGCCCCGGGTCAATCTAGGAAACGGGGCGATGCCGATTAAACCCAAGCGCGTCCGGCGCAAACGCCGCCGCCAGGTCTCATGGCTGAGCAATCTCCGGGTGCGCAGCGGGCTGGTCATTTCGGTTTTCGTTGTCCTCGGCTTTGGCGTCGGGCTCTTCGCTTTTTCCTCCGTCCGCCAAGGCTGGACGCGCTGGAATAAGGCGCGCCTCCTCACCAGCGCGGCTAACGAACTCGAGCAGCACAAGCTCGCCGAAGCGGAAGCGATCGCGCGCAAGGCGCTCGCGCTCGACCCCAATTCCCTCGTCGCGACCCGCATCCTCGCGGAGTCGACCGAAAAACAAAACCGCGCCGAGACCGTGGCGTGGCGGGCCCAGATCGCGCGGCTCGATCCGGGCCTCGAAAGCCAACTCAATCTGGCCTCAGCCGCGCTCCGTTTCGGCCAGCTCGATGTCGCGCGGGATGCCCTCGCCCGGGTCACGCCCGAGGACCACGACAAGGCTCCCTACCACGTCGTCGCCGGCTGGCTCTCGCGCGCCCAGGGCAACATCGCCGAAGAAGAACGCCACTTCGCCGCCGCCGTCGCGCAGGAACCGACGAACGACGTTTACCAATTCAATCTCGCCGTCCTGCAGGTTCGTTCCCCGGATCCCGAGAAAAATTCCACGGCGCGGAACCAGCTCGAGCGCCTGAGCAAAGTCACGCAGTTCCGCACCGAAGCTCTTCGCGTCCTGCTCGACCATGCCCTGCGCCAGAATCAAACCGACGCAGCGAACGCCCTCGCCCAGGCCCTCCAGATGAGCCCGCAGGTCACGTTCAGCGATTACCTCCTCTGTCTCGATCTCTATCGGAAACTGAGCCCGCAAAAATTCGACGCCCTGATCAATAAAGTGAAACCGGTGGCCGTCCGCGACCCCCGGGATCTTGCGCAGCTCCTCAGTTGGATGAACAAGAACGGTCTCGCCGCCGCCGCCCTCAAGTGGAGCGACAAACTCCCCCCCGACCTCACCAACAACCCGCCGGTCGCGAGCCCCGTCGCGGAATCCCTCGCTCGGACAAAAAACTGGTCGCGCCTGAAACGCTGGACCCGCAACGGCGCCTGGGGCGACGACGAATACTTGCGGCTCGCCTACCAGGCCTACGCGGCGCGGCGTTCTCGTCGCACCGTGGCCGAAGCCGAAGCCGAGTTCGACGCGCTTTGGAAGGCAGCCGAGGACCTCGCGGAGAATTCTCCGGAACATGAAGTGGCCCTGGCGCGCCTCGCTTCGGCTTGGGAACTCACCCGGGAGGCCGAACAGCTCTGGCTGCGAGTGGCCATGGTCCCGGCCACGCGCCGGGAGGCGCTCGACGCCCTTTACGCGCTTTATCGGAAGACGAACGACCTGCCGAACCTCCATCTCACCGCGCAACGCCTGCACGAGAGTTCGCCCGATGAGATCGGGCTGGCGGCAAATGCGGCCCGATTCGCACTACTCCTTGATCGCAACACTGCCGAAGGCCGCGCCCTGGCCGAGCAGGCCTACCAAAAATCCCCGCACGACCCCGGCGCTGCGGTCACATATGCCTTCGCTCTCTACGGCACCGGCCGGACTGCGGAAGCGGCCGAAGTATTAAAAAAACTTCCGCCCGAGCAGCTGGCAGATCCGCACGCCGCGGTTTACGCCGCCCTCGTGTTCGACGATGCCGGACAGCTCGAGCTGGCGAATAAATACATCGCCCTGGCCAAGGCGGGAGAGATCTTTCCGGAAGAAAAGCAGCTGCTGGAGGAGATCGCCAATCGCCGCCAGAATGCCGGCCTCGCGCCTAACGAGCCCTCGCCGACGCCGCGCTCCTCGGACAACCACAGTTAGGCGCTCGAACGCGGCGGAGCGCCAGACCAGGCCTGAAGACGTGCTGGTCTTGGAGGCGAGCGGGAACGCTTTGCCTTCCACACTCACGCAGCCTTTTCGGCTGAGTGGTTACGGAGGCCCGCCGTCGCTGGCTTATCCGTCGACTTCGTCTCGTGTGATGCCTGTGAAGCAGGCACTGACGAGCTACAAGAAGGCACCGCGTCCTGGGCCTCCTGATTGCCTTGGGCAAAGAGTGGCAAACTAATGCGGAAACTTGTCCCGCGCCCGATCTGGGTGTCGATCTGAAGGGTGCCTTGGTGACGCTTTACGATTCCGAAAACCATGGCCAGCCCTAGTCCGGTGCCTTTGTCGCCTTTCGTGGAGAAGAAGGGATTCAGGCATCGGTTCCGGACGTCGGGGGTCATCCCGGAGCCGTTATCTGCGACCTCGATGATCGCCTCCCGGTTAGCCATCCGGGTGCGAACTGTAATCTTTCCCCCATGAGGCATCGCGTCCACGGCGTTGAAGATCAAATTCGTGAGGATCTCACGTAACTCCGACGGGTTACCGACCACTGCGGACACTGGCTGCAGCTCGGTGACGACGGTGATGGCAGTCTCGTTAGCCAGGAGAGATTTTTTCCACTTAGGTTGGGTGGAAAGAACGGCTTGTTCCGCGATAAGATTCAGATCTACCGCAACGAACAAATCGGCAGTATCACGCGGCCGATAGAAATCGCGTAACCTGCTCACTACTTCGGCAGCATCGCGGCCCGCCCGGTTGATAATCTCCAGGTACTCCCGCGCCGTGGTCTTATCATCCAGGACTCGCCCTTCCTCGCGGATAAGGGTATCGCTGTAACCGATGACGGTCATCAGCGCATTGCTAAAGTCGTGCACGACCCCGCCCGCCATCTCGGCGAACGCACTGAGCCGTTCCTGTTGCACCATCTGGCGTTGTGCGGTTTGGAGATCTTCGAGTGCTTGGGCTAACTCTCGGGTGCGTTCCTGAACGTGGTCTTCCAGTTCACGGTTTTGGCGTTCGATTTCTGAGCGGAGAAAATGCCCTTCCAGGATATGGCGGAGCCGCATATTCATCTCCGAAGGATCAAACGGTTTCGCGAGTATGTCCGTCGCCCCCGCGGCGAGGGCGCGGCGCTTGTTCGCGGCGGTGGCCTCGCCGGTAATGACGAGCACGGGCACCCGGTCCTCGGGGCGCAGCTTGTTCCGCATCTGCTCCATCAATTGGAAGCCATCGAGGTGCGGCATGGCGAGGTCGAGAAGGATCAGGTCGGGACGCAACGACTCTATCCGCTCGAAGAGCAGCGCCGGATCATTGATCGCGCTCAAATTGGAATAGCCAAGCCGATTCAAGAAGTTGGTGACCAGGCAGGTACTTGCCACCTGATCGTCTACCATCAGGATTCGCGCTTGCTGAAGCTGGACCAGGTTCACGGGCGCGGGAGCGGAGCTAGGCCAGGTGGAGGAGAGAGACCATTTTTCGCACTGAGCTGAGCAGCATCTCCGGCAACACTGGTTTCGCGAGGAAGGATTGACCGCCGCACTCCACTTCCTGGTGGCCTGCTTCAGCTTTGCTCAGTAAGCCGGTCAGGAATAGGACAGGCACATCGCGGAGTTGAGGATCGTTTTTCGCCTCGCGGGCGAGCTCCCCGCCATCCTTGTTCGGCATATCGACGTCGAAGAGCATGATCTGAGGCTTGAATTGACGCGCGACGCTAATCGCGCGCGTGGAGTCATTCTCGGTCAGCACTTCATACTCTCCGCTGTTTTCGAGGATCATCCCGGTGAGCCGTGAGAGATTCGGATCATCATCGACAACTAAAACACGAGTTTTGACCATCCCTCCATGGTAGCAATAAGGGGGCGTGGACTGGCCGCGGTGAATACGTATTCGTCCCCGGGGTATTTGGGTCAGGCAAGCCACTGATGTCTCGCTCGACGTCGGTGGACCAGAGCTGGCTTTTGGAGGGAGAGCGAGTCGGGTTTGGAGATCACCCGGAAGTGTGAGACACTGTGCCTGTTATGATGCATGAATTCCTCGCGACTCACCGCGATGAATTGATTGCCCGATGCAAACTAAAGTTGCGCAGAGATCGGCACCGAAGGCAACTGCAGAGGAGTTGGAGCACGGCATCCCGTTGTTTCTGGAGCAACTAATCAAAACGCTCGAGCTGGAACAGACCTCGGAGCCGATGCTCAGCCGCAAGATTCAGGGCCCTCTGGCGGCGGAGATGCCGGTCTCTCTGAAATGGGAGAAGCGGCGGCCAAGCACGGGCGGGAGTTACTAAAGGCGGCTCGACCGTGGAGGAAGTAGTGCATGATTACGGGGACCTTTGCCAGGCTGTGACTGATCTGGCGTTCGAGCTGAACGCGCCGATTGAGATCGATGAGTTTCGGACGCTCAACCGCTGCCTGGATAATGGAATCGCGGGCGCGGTGACCGAATATAGCTACCAGTGCGATTTCGATCTGGCGGAGAGACAAACCGAAGCGGTAAACGCGCGTTTGGGTTATTTCGCCCACGAGCTACGGAACCTGCTCAATAGCGCCACGCTCGCGCTGACCGCGATCAAGACCGGCGATATCGGCGTCAATGGTGCCACCGGCGCGGTGCTGGATCGAAGCCTGGTCGGCCTGCGTAATTTGATCGATCGCTCACTTTCGGAGGTCCGAATGACTGCCGGCTTGCCGGTGCATAACCAATTATTCTCGCTGTCGAATTTCATCGGCGAGATCAAGGTGGCCGCTTCCCTCGAAGCGCAAGTCAAGGAATGCGGGTTAAGTGTTGCGACGGTGGACTCCCGCCTCGCCGTTGATGCTGATCGCGATTTGCTCTCCTCCGCGGTGGGTAACTTGCTCCAGAACGCCTTCAAGTTTACCCACCACCGCACGGACGTAACGTTGAATGCCTATGCCGTGGCGGACCGTATCCTGATCGACGTGGAGGATAAGTGCGGCGGGTTACCGCAAGGTGAAGCGGAAACGATGTTCCATCCCTTCAAGCAGGGCGACGAAGACCGCACCGGGTTAGGCCTCGGTCTTGCGATCTCACGCCGCAGTGTGGAAGCGAATAAGGGTAAACTTACCGTCAGGGATATGCCCGGGGAAGGCTGCGTCTTTACGATCAATCTTCCGCGCCATGCCGTAGCGGAGCCCCCACTGGCGGACGCGTAGTCGCCGCCCCGGACGCCGCCTGCGTCTGGATCGCTCGCGAGTGGGAAGGGATATCGCCGGGCGGCAATAAAAGTTGTGATCGTCACGAAGCGTGCGACTTAAGGAGGGGGCCACCGGCTCTGCCGCCCCTCCTTCGGCATGAACCCCAAACCAAAATCCGCGGCGCCTGATGTCGCGGCGATGGATTCGAATGAAGCGGGCAATGGCATCGCGTCCGCAGATGTACTGATGGCGGCACCGCCCGATCCCCCGCGAAAGTTTGCAAAGGCGCGGGAGAACATTGCCCTCTACCGGCTCTTCTTTCAGAGCAATCCGATGCCGGCGTGGGTATTTGATGAAGGGTCGCTGCGCTTTCTCGCGGTGAACGACGCAGCGATCCAATGTTACGGGTATTCCCGGGAAGAGTTCCTCGCGATGACAGTGAAGGATATCCGCCCCGCCGAAGAGATTCCCGCGTTCCTGAAATATCTCGCGGCCGGTGCGGCGGACCGGCCAGAACCGAGGCGGATCTGGAAGCATTGCACCAGCAAGAACGAAACGCTTCTCGTAGAAACCCTCACGCGACCAGTAATGCTGGGCAAAAGGCCCGCCTGCCTCGTGCTGGCGAACAATGTGACCGAGCGGAAACGGACGGAGGACCGCCTGCGCCGCAGCGAGAAAAGCCTGGCAAACGCGCAGCGGATCGCGCACATCGGAAACTGGGATTGGGACATCGCCGCGGATGAGCTGTATTGGTCCGAGCAGGTTTACCAACTCTTTGGGGTGGCGCGGACGGAGTTCGGCGCTCGTTACGAAGCTTTCCTCAACAGCGTCCATCCGGACGACCGGGAGCGTGTGCATAAGGTGCTCGAAAGCGCCTTGGCCGGATCTGCGCTTTATGACGTAAAGCATCGGGTCCTGCTCCCGGATGGGTCGATTCGGCTGTTGCACGAGCTGGGTGAGGTCACGCGCGATGACGATGGAAACCCAATCCGAATGACGGGCACTGTCCAGGACATCACCGAAGCGCAACTCGCAGAACAGGGGCTGCGTGAAAGCGAGGCGCGGCTGAATGAGGCGCAGCGCACTGCGCAAATCGGAAGCTGGCGTTACCTGCCCGATGGGACGCTGACGTGGTCCGATGCAATGTATGCGTTATACCGGATGCCCCGTGACGTTCCGCCGACGCACGAGGCAATCCTGGCCGTGATTCACCCGGATGATCGAGCAAGTCGCGACCAGGCCGCGCTCGCCCGAACTCTCGAGTCGGACGTGGCTGCGTTTGAGATCGAGTACCGAGTGATCTGGCCGGATGGGCAGGTTCGGCATCTCTGCTCGAGGGCGACGTTGAATCGCGATGCGGATGGGAAGTTGATCGAGGCAGTGGGAACAGTGCAGGACGTCACTGACCGAGTGAAATCTGAGAGCGACCGAGCCCAGCTCGCGGCAATTGTCGCGGCTTCCAATGCCTCCATCATCAGTTATTCGACAGCGGGTACGATCTTGAGCTGGAACAAAGGGGCAGAGCTGCAATACGGGTACAGCGCGGCTGAAGTCATTGGGAAATCGATCGACTTGCTGTATCCACCGGAGCGGCTCCACGAGCGAGACTCTTTGCTGGCGAGCCTGAAGGCCGGCACATCGATCATGTCCGTCGAAGCCACTCGGGTGCGGAAGGATGGGGCGCGCATCGAGATTTCGGGTTCGTTTTCACCCACCCTCAACGCGCGCGGCGAGGTCACGGGCGGTGCCACCGTTTCACATGATATTTCGGCGCGGAAAAAGGCCGAGCGGGAGCTCCGCCGCAGCGAGAGCAGCATGGCGGCCGCACAACGGATCGCGCATTTCGGCAGTTGGGAAACGGACCTGACCACGATGTCGGTGACATGGTCGGCGGAGACTTATCGCATCTTTGGCGTGGCGCCAGAGATTGGCATGACGCACGAAATGTTTTTGCAGTTAGTGCATCCCGACGACCGCGTGAAAGTGCAGGAGGCGTTTGCGGAATGCGGCACCGGCGAGCAGGAGTCCTGCGCGATCGCGCATCGGCTTCTGCTGCCTGACGGGCAGATCAAATTTGTCGAAGAGCGCTGGCAGGTCACACGGGACGCGGACGGGACGCCGCGTCGCGCGGCCGGGACCTGCCAGGACGTAACCGAGGAACGAACGGCCTCAGCAGCTCTGCGGGCGACGATTGAGTCGGCTCTGGATTGCATCGTGATGATCGACGAGACCGACACGATCCTGGAATTTAACCCCGCAGCAGAGCGGACCTTTGGGTTGTCTCGCGCCGATGCGATCAATCGGCCGCTCGCGACCACAATCATACCTCCGCGGTATCGCGAAGGGCACTTGCGCGGGATGGCTGCTTTCATGAGGAGCGGACAAACAGTCATCACCGGGAATCGAATTGAGATCTCTGGGCTGCGCGCCGATGGGACTGAATTTCCGCTGGAGTTAACGGTGAGTCGGATCGGCGATGGGAGACCCGCCGTGTTTACCGCTTTCATGCGGGATATCACCGAGCGGGTTACCGCGGAGGAAAAACTACGGTCGCAGGAGGAACAATATCGCAGCCTGTTCCAGCACAATCCGAACGCCATGTGGGTCCACGAGCTGAAGAATGACCGCCTGCTCGCCGCGAACGATGCGGCCGTGGTGCAGTACGGCTACTCCCGGGATGAGCTGCTTGCGTTAACTCTGGTCGACCTTTGGCCCGATGGGGAACGCGAGGACCCGGCGGCACGGGCGGAAAGGGAGGGCGCCCCCTCCGGTTTCACGGGAACGTTTCAACATCGCCGGAAGGATGGGAGTAGCATGACCGTCGAGGTTTATTGCACTCCGATTACCTATAACGGCACCGAAGCGCAGATGGCCGTTTTGTTCGACATTACCGAACGCGAACGTGCGGAAGCGCAAATGCGGCTCCAGGCGAGCATGATCGATCTCGCGCATGACGCGATCGTGGTGCGGGATCTGGATAATCGGGTGGAGCTTTGGAATCGCGGAGCTGAGAACCTCTACGGTTGGACCGCGGACGAGGTGAAGGGACGCCGACTCGGAGATTTTCTTTATCCTGACCCGAAGCCATTCCTGATCGCGAAGCAGAGCATGCTGCGCGCCGGCGATTGGACCGGAGAGCTAAAGCAACTTTGCAAGGACGGGCGGACGGTGACCGTGAGAAGTCGATGGACGTTGTTGGAAAGCGACGCGGGTAAACCGCGGTCGATCTTAGCGATCAACACCGACATCACCGAACAGAAGGCGCTGGAAGCCCAATTCATGCGTGCGCAGCGTCTCGAAAGCATCGGCACTCTGGCGAGCGGAGTGGCGCATGATCTCAATAACATCCTCTCGCCGATTCTCATGTCCGTGCCTCTCTTGCGGACGCCGCTTTCCGACGAGGGCCGGGAGAAGATCTTGTCCCTCGTAGAACAGAGTGCGGAACGCGGCGCGGCGGTTGTGAAACAAGTGCTTACCTTCGCCCGCGGCGCGGATGGCGAAAAGGTCCTCGTCCAGCCGGCGTATCTGGTGAAAGAAATCACCCAGATCGCCGAGGAAACTTTTCCGAATAACATCACCGTCCGCAGCCAATGCGCGGACGACCTTTGGCTGATCAGCGGCGACGCGACGGAGCTGCACCAGGTTCTGCTCAATCTTTGCGTCAACGCGCGTGACGCCATGCCCGAAGGCGGCAGTCTTTCCATCAAGACCGAAAACTTCGAGGTGGATGCACATTACGCGAGCATGACGCCCGGCGCGCACGCGGGGCCGCATGTGCTGCTGACCGTGAGCGACACCGGCACCGGCATTCCGCCGCAGGTCCTCGATAAAATTTTCGACCCTTTCTTTACCACCAAGCAAGAGGGCAAAGGGACCGGGCTTGGGTTATCGACTGCGCTCGGCATCGTCAAAAATCACGGCGGCGTGCTCAATGTGGAGAGCACGGCCAAAGGCACCACCTTCCACGTTCTGCTCCCGGCGGCGCCGGGCGCGCATCAGGCCAGCGCGACGGCCGATCCCGTCGATCTGCCGCGCGGCCAGGGCGAAACGATCCTGATCGTCGACGACGAACCGGTAACCCGCGAGGTTGCGCAGGCACTGCTCGCGCTTAGCGGCTACATCGTCCTGACGGCGGACGACGGCCCGGCGGCACTCGCGATTTTCGCCCGGCGCAGCGCGGAAATCCGTCTCGTCATGACAGATTTCGCGATGCCTTTGATGAGCGGCATGACGCTGGCACGCGCTCTGCGAAAAATGGACGCCTCGACAAAAATCGTCATCTCCATGGGGCGGGATGAAGATTGCAATCCGGCGGAAGCGAAGAGCATCGGCATCGAAGCGACGCTGGCCAAGCCTTACACTCAGGAAAAGCTGTTGCGCACGCTGGACCGGTTGCTGCACGCCGCGGCGCCGGGCACTTCATGAGTTCTGCAATCCCGGCGGGAAAGGGATTCTGGCGGGAGCACATGGACCTGCGCGCCGGGATTGTGATCTTCGCAATCCTCGTGGTCGGGATAAACACTCTCGTGGTTCTGCACCAGGGCAGGAGTGAAGTGCAGGCGGCCAGAGAGAGCACCGAGACTCAGAACGCGAAGATCGCGGCCGCCTATCAACAATATGTCGAACGTGTGCTCGCGCATGCCGAGGTCGTCGCGGCGTCGCTGCAAAAGGAATATGCGGCCCGCGGGGCCGGAATCGACCTGCCCAGCATGCAAGCGGAGGGGGCGATCGATCCGAAAATTTACGCCGCCGTTGGCATAATCGATGAGCGAGGCGAAGTGGCTGCCTGGACCGGCCCGCCGCTGGAGCGGAACCTGTTGGAGATGCTCCGCTCCGAAGCATTCCGAATCCATTCTCCGCGCGATCTCCGGAAGATCGTTGTCGGTCAACCTCTACGCACCGCTGGCTCGAGAGTCGCCTTGGTTCCGCTGACCCGGCGTCTCAATAAAGCGGACGGCGGCTTCGGAGGAATCGCTGTGCTGGAGGTGGACGCGCGCTACCTCACAGATTTTGTCGATATCCTGCCCCGCGAAGACAACATGCTTGCGGTCGTGGGAACCGACCGGATTTTGCGTTCTCGTCGAGTCGGGCAAGCAATCTCATCGGGCGATAACCTGCAAACGAGCCCGATGTTTGCGGAACTGGCTCGGCACGATTCCGGGAACCTTGTCTTCAAGAGTTCGATTGATGGAGTAAGGCGGATCTTCAGTTTTCGCGCCCTCCAGAATTACCCGCTAATCGTGACGGCCGGGGTTTCGGAAGAACGCACTCTCGCGCCGGTCCTGCACCGCAAAAAATGGATGCACGTTAGGAGTGGTATTCTAACCGGCATCATCACTCTGCTGACCGTGGTTTTGCTTCGAGCGTTGACGCGGCGCAAGCGGGCTCTTTCCGAGTTGCAAGAGAGTGAAGCGGCCTTGCGCTCGCGAGAAGAGGAGCTGCGAACCCTGACGGAAACAATGCCGCAGATCGTTTGGACTTCAGTGCCGGAAGGGCCAGAGTTTTTTAATCAACGCTGGACGGATTTTACGGGGTTGAGTCTCGCGGCCTCGCAAAAGAACGGGTGGACGGCCGCCCTGCATCCGGACGATGCCCCGAAGGTGGCGGAAAGCTGGCGGCACGCGATGGAGCACGGCGAGCTGTTTGAAATGGAATTCCGCCTACGCCGGGCCGATGGAGCGTACCACTGGATGCTCGGACGAGCATTACCGCTTACGGACGGGACCGGCCGAATCACGAAATGGTTTGGCACTTCGACGGATATCGACGGCCAGATGGCAGCTCAAGCGCGCGTGCGCGAGCAGGCCGAGCTGCTGGATCTCACCGACGACGCGATCATTGTGCGCGACCTGGATGACACGATTCGGTTCTGGAATCGCGGCGCGCAAAAGCTCTACGGGTGGAGCGCGGACGAGGTCTTGGGACGGAAGACCCGCGACTTCGCGTATGAGGACCCCCCCACGTTTTTAGCTGCCAAAGCCATGTTAGTGGACCGCGGGCAATGGTCCGGCGAGGTGCAGCATCTGCGGCGGGACGGCGAGAGCATAACGGTCCTCAGCCGCTGGACGACCGTCCCTGCTCGGGATGGCCATGCCGCCTCGGTCCTGGTGGTGAACACCGACCTCACCGAGCAGAAGCGATTCGAGCAGCAGTTCCTCCGCACCCAGCGACTGGAAAGCATCGGCACGCTCGCCAGCGGTGTCGCGCATGACCTGAACAACGTGCTGTCGCCGGTGCTGATGGCGGCGCCGTTGTTGCGCGATGAAATGTCAGCGGAAAAGCGCGAGCGGCTCGTCTCGTTGATCGAACAAAGCGCGGAACGCGGCGCTGAAATCGTCAAGCAGGTTCTGACCTTCGCCCGCGACGCCGATGGCCAACGCATGCTGCTCCAGCCGGTTCATCTTTTGAAAGATATCGGCAAGATGGTCGAAGAGACTTTCCCGAAATCGATCACCCTGCACCTCCGTTATCCGGAAGATGTCTGGTTACTCGAAGCCGATTCGACCCAGCTGCATCAGCTGCTCCTGAACCTCTGCGTCAACTCGCGTGATGCCATGCGCGACGGCGGGAGTCTTGCACTTTCCGCCGCCAACTTCGACGTCGACGAAAACTATGCCGCGACCACGGTAGGTCTGCATGCCGGCCCTTATGTCGTCCTGGAAGTGGCCGATACCGGCAGTGGCATCCCGCAGGAGATCATCGAAAAAATTTATGATCCATTCTTCACCACCAAGGGTGTCGGGAAGGGAACCGGCCTGGGCCTCTCCACCGTGCTCGGAATCGTGCGGAGCCATGGCGGCGTCCTCAATGTCCAAAGCACGGCGCAGGGAACGACCTTCCGCGTTTTTCTACCCGCCTCGACGCAAAATGCGGAGACGCAGACCGCAGCAGCGAGCGATTCACTTCCGCAGGGCCGCGGCGAAATGATCTTGATCGTGGACGACGAGTCTGCCGTTCGCGAGATCGCAGAGACCGTCCTCCTTCAAAATGGGTACGGGGTTCTCCTGGCCGAAGACGGCCCGGCGGCGCTTTCGATTTTCGCTGCGCGTGGTGCCGAGATTGCTCTCGTCCTGACGGATCTGGTGATGCCGATCATGGACGGACTCAGTCTGGCGAGGACTCTGCGCAAGATGGATTCCGAAATCCGAATCGTCATCTCCACCGGCCAGGAAGACGAGCTTCCCACCGGCGAACTGAGTCAGATCGGTATCCTGGCAACGCTGCCGAAGCCTTACAATCAAAGAATGTTGCTGCAGCTCTTGGATGGGATTCTGAACCCGGCAAAATAACAAAATGAAAACATTAAAGATTTTAATCGCCGATGACCACGAGGTCTTAAGGGAAGGAGCGCGCATGCTCATCGAAGCAGAGGCCGGCTGGGAGGTCTGTGGCGTCGCGGCGAACGGGCGCGAGGCCCTCGAACGCGCGCGGGAACTCGAGCCCGATATCATCGTCCTCGATCTAAACATGCCTGAACTCAGCGGGGTCGACGCGGTGCGTCAGCTCAAGCGGGCCGTGCCAGCCTGCGAGATTCTCGTCTTCAGCGCGCACCGTTCCGAAGACGTGGTGGAGCAAGTCTTCGACGCCGGTGCCAAGAGCTACATTCAGAAGGCCGATGCAGGCCGGGACTTGATCAGCGCCATCCGCTCCCTCGCGGAACATAAGCCTTACTTCACCCCGGATATATCAGAGATCGTCTTTCGAAGGTTCCTGCACAAAAATGGCGGCAAGGCGGATGGTCCAAAGCACGACCTGACGGCGCGGGAGCGGGAAATCCTTCGTCTCCTCGCGGAAGGCCAGAGCAACAAAGATGTGGCCACGAACCTCGGAATTAGTGTCCGGACCGCAGAGACGCATCGCGCGGCGCTAATGCACAAGCTGAGCCTGGATTCTATTGCCTCCCTCGTGCGCTACGCCATTCGCAACCAGATCATCGAAGCGTGATGCGAAGCACGCACACGCGGGGCTACGTAGAAATCCCGCTTCGTTCCGCGTAGCGACGGATCCCCGTTCGGCATAGGCAGAGCTACTAAGGAGTGGCTAGCGCACCCATGAATCTCATAGAGTTCAAACCCGAATGGAGCGTGGAGAAACCTCTCGCTGCCTCGCCGGAATTACCCCCCGCGCGATCGCACCTGCCGATCGTCGTGGCGGAAGATGACATCGTTTCGCGCGCCGTGATAACAGCGATGCTGCGCACGGGTGGATACGAGCCAATCGTCACCGAGAACGGTTGCGATGCCATGACCGCGATGCGGTTGCAGCCAGGCGCGTGCATGGCGATCGTCGACTGGATGATGCCCGAAATGGACGGCGCCGAAGTCTGCCGCCGGATTCGCGCGAGCGGCAAGCCGGCTCATATCATCATGCTCACTGCGCGCGGCCGAAAAGAAGATACGGTCGAAGGCTTGGATCTCGGAGCTGATGACTATCTGGTGAAGCCCGTCGATCGCGGCGAACTTTTGGCGCGAGTGCGCGCAGGCATGCGCAAGTTGGACGCCGCCGCGGCTCTCGCGACTCGACTCGAGGAGCTAGCACTTCTTTCTCAACCCGTCGCGCCCTTCCATCTCCGACTACCTATATAACCCTTTCGATGACTCAAACGATCCCGATGCCTCAACATGCCCCGCCGAGAGGTGGAACCGTCCTCGTGGTCGACGACGACCTCGCGCTTCGCGCGCTCTTCGAAATGTATCTCGAAAGCTTCGGTTACGATCCGCTGGTCGCAGCCGACGGGGACGCTGCCTTGCGGCTGGCGGCAGAGCATCCAGAGATTCAGGTCATTATGCTCGATATCGTGATGTCGGGGATCAGTGGATCTGAGTTATCCCTGCAACTGACCACGCTACTCCCGGAGGTCACCATTCTCTATTGCTCCGGGCATCCCCTGGAAGCGTTGGTCCGCCTCGGAATCGAAGTGCCGGCCTCGCGCTTCATCCAAAAGCCCTGTCGCCCGGAGGTGTGGAAGCAGCGGCTGAACGAACTCTTCGCGCTGCGATGGCGGCGTAGATCGAAAGCCAAAACGGCTTCTCCGCAACTCACTCCATCGGCTCCAACCCGGATTCTTTGCGGAAGCTAGCCATTTCTTTTTCGGTGCACTCCGGACAGGCGCCATGGCTAAACCGGCTCCCAGTCTCGTTCTGAATGTAGGTCTCGACCCGCTCCCAGTAATCCCCCTCGTCTCGCACCTTCCGGCAATAGACGCAGATTGGAATCATCTCTTTTAGCTGCCGGATTTCAGACGTGTACTTTAGAATCCGCTCCGCCACCCGCAGGCGCATGCGAATGGCATCGGGGTCGAGTGGCTTGGTCAGGAAGTCATCCACGCCCGCAGCGGTCGCCTTCTCGAAGTTCTCGCTCGTGGTGCGATTTGCCGTCAGCAGGACGAAATAGATGTAGGGCGTTTTCGGACGGGACCGGATCTTTTCACACAACGCCAGCCCGTCCAATCCGGGCATCATCCAATCACTGATGATCAAGCGCACGGGCTCTCGGTCGAATGTTTCCCAAGCCTCAACTCCATCGCGCGCCAGCACCGCTTCATAACCGAAGCCATCCAGAACCTTGGCCAGGATCCGGGCGCTGACCGGATCATCTTCCGCGACCAGAACCTTCTTCTTTTCCGGAGCCAGGATCGCTTTGAGGCGATCGTGCGTCGAGCTGACTTCGACATCGGAGTGATGGCTAGATGTTGTCACGATAATCCTTCAGAGCCTGGCAGACGTTGGTAAATTCAAAGCCAATCGCCGCGAGCAGAGTTCCTGCCTGGCCATTGGAGCCGCTCGTGCTCATCTGCTCGAGTCGAAGACAAAGTGCTTCCATCGAGTGCGCGCCGAAATTGCTGCAGCTCCCTCTCATGGTGTGAGCAAGCACCGCGAGTTCGGCTGGATTGTGCAGGGCCCCGCGCGCCCGGGAGAGAAGCGAAGGAGTCGAATCGACAAACACGTCGATCAACTCCGAAACGATTTCCGTCCCTCCATTTTCATCGAGTGCGCGAAGTTTGCCCAGGGCGTCGAGACTGATGGACGCGGACGTGGTCGCACTTACGGCCGGCGCCATCGCTTTCCTGAGATCGTCCGTGCGCACTGGTTTGCTCACGTAGTCATCCATTCCAGCCGCGAGACAAAGCTCCCGGTCGCCTTCCATCGCATCCGCGGTCATGGCAATGATATAAGGCTGATGACCTCCCGCCTCGCGGATCTTTCGGGTCGTCTCGTAGCCGTCCAGCCGCGGCATCTGGCAATCCATCAGCACGATATCGTAAGGAACGCGGGCCAGCGCCTCGAGCGCCGCGATTCCGTCGGACACCATATCGGCCCCGGGATAACCAAGGCTTCGCAGTTGAGCCACTGCCACTTTTTGATTCACCACGTTATCGTCGGCGACGAGGATGCGGAAGGAAGACAATGCGTTCTGCGGGACTGGGATCGTCGCCTGGGTGGCCTCGTCTGCCACCACCGTGGTAGGCTGCGCGGGACTCGACTGTTTCGGCAGCTCGATCGTGAACCAGAAGGTGGAGCCCTTTCCGGGCAAACTATCGACCCCGATTTCCCCGCCCATCTTCGCGACCAAGTCTTTGGAGATGGCCAGGCCCAGACCTGTCCCGCCGTAACGTCGCGTGGTGGATCCATCCGCCTGCATGAAGGCACGGAACAGACGCTCCTTCGCCTCGCGGGAAATTCCTATGCCGGTATCTGTCACGCGAAATTGTAAGCCAACCGTCCTTTCGTTTTGGTGTTTCACTAAAACCTCGACGCGAATGGAACCAGTCGCGGTGAACTTGAGCGCATTGCCGATCAGGTTCATCAGCACCTGACGGAGTCGACCGGCGTCGCCCAGCAAATGAGCCGGAACTGCTGGATCGATCGCTGCACTTAGCTCCAGGCCTTTCGCTTGTGCCTGCGTTTGCAGGAGCGAGATCGTCCCTCGCAGCACGTGGGCCAGGTCGAGGTCGAGAACTTCGATCTCCAATTTGCCTGCCTCGATTTTCGAGAAGTCGAGAATGTCGTTGATGATGGAGAGGAGTGCCTCACCGCTGGTCCGAATGGTCTCGGCAAATTCGCGCTGCTCCTTATTCAAAGAGGTGTCGAGCAACAGGCCAGTCATCCCGATCACACCATTCATCGGCGTCCGGATTTCGTGGCTCATGTTCGCGAGGAATTCGCTCTTCACGCGCGTCGCTGCTTCCGCCGCTTCTTTGGCCTGTCGCAGCTCCGCGTCGGCCCGCTTCCGCTCGATGGCCAGGGCGATCTGATCTCCCACGGTGGAGAGGAACTCCAAGTCGCGCTGGTTGTAAACGCCCTCTTTCTCGTAGTGCTGCACGGCCAGGACGCCAATGGTCCGCGACGGCGTCCGCAACGGCACGCCCAGCCACGAAGCGGAATCTGACCCGCTCTTGGTGAACTTGCCTTCTTCTAACATGCGCGCTTCAAGCTCTTCGGTCAGCAGGAGGGGTTGGCCGGTGCGCAGCACGTAACTGCTGAAGCCTTCGCCGACGGGAAGCGGCGGTGGGATTGGATCAAGCTTATCGACCCAAATCTCGAAATGCAGCAGGTCGGTCGACGGATCATAGAGAGCGACAAAGCAATTCTCTGCATACAGGAGTTGGCTGATCGAGTGGTGAGCCAGCGCGAGTAATTCATTTAAGTTGGCTGTCGTGGCCACGCCCTGGATGATGTCCGAAATGACCTGGCGTTCGTCCGCCTCTCTCGTCGCCTGCACTGCCACTTCGGCGCGCTGGCGGTCGAAAGCGCGGCTCACTTGGGTGGCTACTTGTCCGGCCACTTCCAGCCAGGTCTGTTCCGGGTTGGCCGATTCGCGAGAGAAGAATTCCAAGACCGCGACGATGCTTGTCCCCACGATGACCGGGATGCCAAAAGCGCCGCGCACTCCGATTTCAACTGCCTGGCGGGCGCGGGGAAAATTCTTTTCTTGCGTGACATCAGCCACCCACACGGGTCCCCCACTTTCGAGGACACGTCCGGGAAGTCCTTCGCCGCGATCGAAGTGTTTGTTTTCCGTTAGCTGGCGGAACGCCGTGAACTGCTCTTCCTCGTCCAGATGCCAGAGCCTGGTCGGCACCAGCGGATGGGGCGCGTCTTCAGTGACGAGGTAGGCGTGCCCCAGCGGCCAGCCGGTGTAAGCGCAAATCTGATCGAGGGCGACCTGGATGACTTTCTCGACCGAGGTCGCGATGCTGGCGGCATCCGCGACTGCGTTGAGCAATTGCAATTGCTGCTGCCGTTCGTAGAGCAGGCGTGTGCCCTGTTCGGCAGTGGCCTCGGCCGCTTCGCGCGCACGACGCTCGCGGTCAGCGCGCTTGCGCAGGCGCGCGAGTTCGATCTCTACGGCTTCTTTATTCATCCCGCAGGCTGCGTTTTGCTGAATGAGAGCTCGATGCGGCAATGGCCGTCCCCTCGATGCATGCAAAGGGGATGCGCGAGCGTGACCGTTTCGCCAAAGTGCGCGGCGGCACCTTCGACAAAACCTTCCGCCAGCGCACAGAGTTTCCGTTTGGAGTAGTAGCTCAGGATGAGCAGGTCCGGCGAGGTGGTGTCGAATTCGAAATTCGGTGGATCTGCGCCGGGATAAAGCTTACGCACCTCGGGATGGATGATGCGGTTCAGCGTCAGAATGAAAGGCCGGGTCGAGGTATGCCTTTCGAAGAAACCTGCATATTTTTCCGCCAGAAGAGGTAAAGCCTGCACGCCGAACCAGCGCACGACGACGTTCGGCGGCAAATCTAGCGCGGCCGAGGCGGCGCCGACGAGTTTGAAAAGATCTTCGTCCGGATAATTGCCCAGCGAGGTGTAGACGCCGTCCAGCTCCGCGGCATCGAGCAAATCGTCCCAGGTTTTCTCGCCGTGCGCCTGCGTGACGGCGGCCTCCAACAGATTGAAAATGATGCCTTTCATAAAACCTCGACTAGTTTGCTGGCGTAGTCTGCAGAGCTGCCGTGGCGGGAGCCTCCAACCGGCGGGAGCAGAGCGATCAGTTCGGCTTTGTCCAGCGGCTTCGTCAGGAAATCATCTACTCCCGCTGTTGCGGCGAGCGTGTAGTTCTCAGCGCTCGCATGATTAGCGGTCAGGAGAATGAAATAAGTATACAGCGTCTTCGCTCGATTGCGGATCTTCGCGCAGAGCTGGAGCCCATCCATCCCGGGCATCATCCAATCACTTACCACGAGCCGAACAGGTGTCCGATCAAAAAGTTCCCAGGCTTCATCGCCACTGCGCGCAATCACCGGCTCATATCCTCCGCGCGTCAGCAGAGTCGCCAGGATTTTCGCGCTAACAGGGTCGTCTTCCGCGACAAGCACCTGCCTGCCCTTTGGCGCGATAGCTGTCTGGAGGCATTCCGCGATGGATGGAGCGGGCACGTGCATTATTCGTTAGGTAAGAAGGGCGGTCGCACAGAAGTCGTCCAGAGCACCTTGGACTTTAACATATTCGCGATCGATCGCTGTCAGCAGCACCCGCGAGCGTTCAGGGGCATCTTGGCCGGCCATGGTTTCCAGGTCGTGGCAGAGCGTTTCCATCCGCGTGGCCCCAAAATTACTGCAGCTTCCTTTGATGGTATGCGCGATGATCGTTAATTGCGCTGGATCTTCCAGCGCGAGGCGCGCCTTTGCCAGGAGCGGGGGCGTCGATTCCGCGAAGAGAGCAACTAAGTCGACAACAATGTCTGGATCGCCGGCTTTCGCCAGTTCTGCTAAATTAGCCAACGTGCTCGCGCTGATCGAGCCCTCCGTCGCCTTCGATGCTCTTTGCAAGGCGGCCTTCAACTCTGCGGCGCGGACCGGCTTCGTGATGTAACTATCCATACCTGCCGCGAGACAGACTTCGCGATCGCCTTCCATCGCGTTCGCGGTCATGGCGATGATATAAGGCTGATGGCCGTCTCCTTTGCGGATCCGGCGGGTCGTCGCATAGCCGTCGAGCTCTGGCATCTGACAATCCATTAGCACGATGTCGTAAGGAACGCGCCCGAGGGCTTCCAGCACCTCGACGCCGTTGGCAACGACGTCCGCAGAGGGATACCCCAGACTTCTTAGCTGAGCTACCGCCACTCTCTGATTCACGACGTTATCCTCCGCGATCAAGACGCGGCCGTGCTGGAGATTCTCTTCCGCCAAGGCGCAGACAGAAGGATCGTGTCGCAGCGCGCTCACCTCGTTCACTTGTGTGCGTGCGTCAGTTGCATTGAGCTGTTTCGGCAGCTGGACAGTAAACCAAAAGGTTGATCCCTTTCCTGGCAAGCTCTCGACCCCGATCTCCCCGCCCATTTTTGCCACGAGTTCTTTGGAGATGGCGAGACCAAGACCTGTTCCGCCATAGCGGCGCGTCGTCGAACCGTCGGCTTGCATGAACGCGCGAAAGAGCCGGCGTTGCGCATCCTCGGAGATTCCAATCCCCGTGTCGGTCACGCGAACCTTCAAGCCGGCCATGCTACCATTCTGGTGGTCTAGTGAAACATGGATGCTGATGTGGCCCGACGCGGTGAACTTCAGTCCGTTAGCGATCAGATTGATGAGCACCTGGCGGAGCCGGCCGGCGTCCCCGCGCAAAAGCGTGGGCACATCCGGGTCGATGGACGCGCGCAGTTCGAGACCTTTTGCTTTTGCCTGAGTTTGCAGCAGTGAAACGGTCCCGCGAAGAACATGCGCCACGTCGATGTCGACCACTTCCAGCTCCAATTTGCCGGCCTCAATTTTCGAGAAGTCGAGAATGTCGTTGATAATCGAGAGCAGCGCTTCGCCGCTGGTGTGGATCGTCTCCGCAAACTCGCGCTGCTCCTCGTTCAAGGAAGTGTCCATCAACAATCCGGTCATCCCGATCACGCCATTCATGGGCGTCCGGATCTCGTGGCTCATGTTGGCGAGGAACTCGCTCTTCGCGCGGTTTGCCGCCTCTGCAGCTTCTTTCGCCTTCAATAACTCTGCCTCCGTCTGCTTCCGCTCGAGGGCCAGGGCGATCTGATTTCCCACGGTGGAGAGGAACTCCAAGTCGCGCTCGCTGTAAGCGTTTTCTTTCTCGTAATGCTGCACGGCCAGGACGCCGATCGTGTGCGACAGCGTTCGCAATGGCACCCCCAGCCACGAAGGAGAGTCGGATCCGATCACCTCGACTTCGCCTCGCGCCTGCATTCGAACTTTACGCTCGGACGTCAGGAGGAGAGCCTGACCAGTGCGCAACACGTAGCTGCTTCCGCTCCGGCCGTCTCCGACGGGTTGCGGCACGGGGACCGAATCGACTTGGTCGAGCCAAAACTCGAAATGGATCAGGTCGGTTTCGGGGTCGTACAGAGCAACGAAGCAATTCTCCGCGTAAAGGACCTTGGCGATGGAACGGTGTGCCAGGTCGAGCAACTCATCGACGTTGCTCGTTGTCAGCACGCCTTGGACTATTTCAGAGATGACCTGGCGTTCCGCTTCCGTGCGCTGGCGCTCCGTAACGTCCTGGGCCATGACAACGATTCCGATAACCTTCTCGTCCTTGTCCCGCACTGGAACTTTATCGGTCTGGACCCACATATCCTTTCCTTCGGGGCCGGGAATCGCCTCGACGATCCCCAGCTTGGGCGCGCCCGAATGGATCACTTCCAAATCATCGGCAAAAAAACCAGCGGCTTCCTTTGGGTAAATCTCGAGACACGATTTGCCATCGATTTCCTCGATCGATTTGCCGACTGCGTCCGCCACTCGTTTGTTAACGCGAAGGATGCCGTTTTTTGTGTCTTTGAACCAGATCATCGCGGGCATCAAGTCGAAGAGGACCCGCAGTTCGGTCTGTTGTCGCTGGAGCGTCTCTTCGATTCGCTTGCGCTCAGTGACGTCGAACGCCAGAACAAGCTCCGCGCGCCGGCCGTTGTGATCGACAAAGTGGGAAGTGATCTCCACTTTGATGAGTGAACCGTCTTTCTTGCAGTGCTGCCACGTTCCGGAATGGTCCACTTTAAAGACCCGTCTGGCGGCAAGGGAAACGTTGGCCAGCAAAGCTGGTTTATCAGCGGCCGGACGAATGTCGGCGATCGTCATGGCCAGGAATTCCTCGCGCTCATACCCATAGTGCGAGATGGCGGCATCATTAACTTCGAGAAACGCGAGAGTCTCCAGATCATAGACCCACATGGGCAGCGGATTCGCTTCGAAGAGGCTGCGATAGCGCTTCTCACTCTCCTGGAGCGATCCATTCGCCTGCGCGAGCTGAGCCGTTCGCCGTTCCACGCGCTGTTCGAGGCCGGCGTGCGCCTGCCGCAACTCTTCTTCGGCGCGCTTTTGATCCTCGATGTCAGTGCACGTGCCGAACCATTGCAGGATTTCGCCTTTGGCATCGCGCAACGGAACGGCCCGCCCGAGATGCCAGCGGTAGGCGCCGTCCGAAGCACGCTTGAAGCGGTATTCCACTTCGTATTCGTGACCTCTCGTAAATGCTTCCGTCCAACAGTCGATGCAATTTTGCAGGTCGTCCGGATGCAAGACAGGCTTCCA